>CAZIBE010000092.1:0-15427 GCA_964536685.1 uncultured Calditrichaceae bacterium
GCGCAAATAAGGTAATCGGTATCATCCCGATAAACCGGGATTTCGTACAAAACACGCAACTCTCAGGACGAAATGGTTTGTATTCAAACCATTTCTATTCGAGTATATCAGTTAACTTTATGCGATGTAATGATGGCTCTACCTGCCCAATCATTTTTGTTACATCCAATTTTTTATTAAGAAATTTAACGATTAATTCAGCCCAGTGTTCCGGCTTTTCCAGCAAATCAGAATAGGACACGTCGAGCAGGTCAATATTATTCTGCTGCTGAAGCCAGCGTAGCACACGGGTAAGATGGTTCTTAAAATATTCAGCTAATTCATTCTCTTTTAAAGCTCCCAATGGTTTACCCGTCTGAAGCAACATTTTATTTTGCGAAAGAACCACTTCTTTCAAATCGCGCTGCATAAAAATAATGCGATAGTAAAATTTAGCCGGCAGCGCCTGTATATGATGGGAAATAATTTTTACTGCCTTACCTTTAGCTTGATCAAGCCAGGCCACATTTTGCCGGAGATTTTTTACGGCATCAAGCTCTAAATATCCTTTGGGATTATGGGCATCGGCCGGCCGCGCTGCATCAAAATACAAAGGAAGACCGCCGGCTTGCAGCATTTGCATCATCAAAGAGGTTCCGGAGCGCGGCAATCCTGATACGACAATAATTTCATTTTGTGTTTGCTGATTCTCCATATGCACCTGACCCAAGAATTTCAACGTTCACACGTTTTTCAAACATCATTTTAGAGTAAACCCGACGACACATATGCGCGTTCCCATCTAATCATTTTTTAAATATACAAATATAGATGCTTTAAGTCAGTAAATGTTGCGTAATAGAAAAAATTGAATTTAGCGGAAGATGAAAAAAGAGGTAACAAAAATAGAGGTTTTCCGTAATCATAAATGTGAACATTTTATTTAATCCGGATTTCCGGCGGACCTTTTTGGGCTAAGGAAGGAATCGAAATGAAAAATATTTTAATACTATTAACTCTTTTGGCTATCCAATCCCTATTCGCACAAGAGGTTATTCAAAAGAAAACAGCGCTGGCAAATCGGCTGCAAGGGGCCGGGCCGGCGATTGACGGACGCCTAAATGATGCGGCCTGGCAGAGGATTTCTTTCCAGGATAGTTTTACTCAACTAAATCCGGTAGAAGGTACCGAGCCCAGTGAACGGACTGCGTTTAAGGTAATATACGATGACAAAAACATATATTTTGGTATCATCAATTATGATAAAGCGCCGGAACAAATATCCGTCCGTCTTTCCCGCCGGGACGACGTTGAGAACAGTGATTTTGTGGCTATTGGTCTGGACACCTATTACGATCACCGGACAGCATTTGTGTTTGGTTTAAATGCTGCCAGCGTAAAATTTGATGTAGTAATATCGCAAGACGGCAATCGTATGGACGATAGCTGGGATCCGATCTGGGAAGGAAAAGCAGTAGTGACAGACTCCGGCTGGTCGGCTGAGATGCGCATTCCTTACAGTCAATTACGTTTTGCCGATAAAGAAGAACAGATGTGGGGCTTTCAAATCTTGCGTAAAATTTATCGTAAACAGGAAGAAGATTTATGGCAGTTTATTTCCAAAGATGCGCCCGGACTGGTCTCCTATTTTGGCGTATTGCGCGGAATAAAAAATATAGATGCGCCAAATCGTGTTGAGTTTTTGCCCTATATGGTTTCCAGTTTAAACCGTTATCAAAAGGAAGCAGGCAATCCATTTGCTAAAGGAAGCGATTTCAATTTTAACGGCGGATTGGACGGGAAAGTGGGACTGACCGGAGATTTGACGGTTGACTTTACTGTTAATCCGGATTTTGGCCAGGTGGAAGCGGATCCCTCGGAAGTTAATTTGTCAGCCTTCGAAAGTTATTTTGAAGAAAAGCGGCCCTTTTTTATTGAAGGCAAAAGTATTTTCAATTTTCCGCTGGCCATGGGCGACGGCGATATGTCTACCGAAACCCTGTTTTACTCACGGCGTATCGGTCGCGAACCCCATTACTATCCAAGCTCTGATGACGGTTTTAATTATGATTATGCCAATATGCCCGAACAAACGCGTATTCTGGGAGCGGCCAAGCTAAGCGGTAAAACGCAGCGCGGCTGGTCCATTGGTATTTTGGACGCCGTAACCAATCCGGAAAATGCAACTATTGATTCGGCCGGTCATCGCCGTTATGTGACGGTGGAACCGCTTACAAATTATTTTGTCAGCCGTCTGCAAAAAGATTACAACAAAGGGAACACCTCCGTCGGCGGTATGCTCACCGCCACCAACCGCAAGATAGATGATGAATATTTGAACTTTTTGAATAAATCGGCTTACACCGGCGGAATTGACATTCGCCATCAGTGGGCTGATAAAACATATTTTGTGGATTTAAAACTGGCCGGCAGTTATCTAAGCGGCGATCCGGCTGCTATCGAATTAGTGCAGCGCTCATCGGCCCGTTATTTTCAGCGACCGGATGTCAAACATGTACATCTGGATACGACGCGCACTTCTTTAAGCGGGCACGGCGGTTCTTTTAATATCGGAAAAGTCGGCAACAGCCGCTGGCGTTTTGCTAGCGGAGGATTGTGGCGTTCGCCGGGGTTTGAGACCAATGATCTGGGCTATCTGCGTCAGGCCGATAAAATTATGCATTATGTTTGGCTTGGTTACCGCATCAATAATCCGGTTGGAATTTTTCGTCGGGTGAATATTAATGCGAATCAATGGCAGGGCTGGAATTTTGACGGAGAACGTTTGTTCGTCGGCGGAAATATTAACGGCGGTGTGCAGTTCCTTAATTATTGGGGAGTTAATATGGGCGTAAACCGTCAGCAGCACGGTCTTTCACCCTGGATGTTGCGTGGCGGACCCATGGCGCGTTATGAAGGCAACTGGAATTTATGGTTCAATACCTACAGTGATTCACGCAAGGTCTGGCGCATCAGCCTGAATGGCGGCGGCAATAAAAATGATGATGGTATTTCGCATGCTTATCGGGCCAATGTATCGCTTTACTATCGGTTAAGCGACCAGATCAATTTGAGATTGAATCCCTTTTTTAGTGAAAATGTCGAAAATCTTCAGTATGTCACAACACTGGATAAAGACGGACAGGATAGGTATATCTTCGGCAAGATGAGTCAAAAAACAATGGGTCTGGTTTTGCGCGTAAATTACAGCCCTACGCCGAATCTTTCCATCCAATATTACGGGCAGCCCTTTGTTTCGGCCGGCAGTTACAGTGATTTTAAGCGTATTACGAATCCGAGAGCACACGGTAGTAATCGGTATGCCTTATTTACGGGACAGCAGATCGAGTATATTGCTGATGATGAGACTTATTATGTGGATGAAGATTTGGACGGCGTGAATGATTATTCATTTGACCTGCCGGACTTTAATTTTAAGCAGTTCCGCTCCAATCTGGTAATCCGCTGGGAGTACCGCCCCGGTTCGACGCTGTTTTTAGTCTGGACGCAGAGCCGCACGGGATACGATGCCACCGGACAGTTTAAATATGGAACAAACATGAAAGAACTATTTGACGTGTGGCCGGAAAATGTGTTTTTAGTGAAAATGAATTATTGGTTTTCTTTGTAATATATTTGCTTCTAAGGCTATATATTATAAATTATTGGGTATAATTTTTATTCCTGTTTTTACCGGTATTTTTAATTCAAAAACAGAAAGGGAAAACTGCCTGATGAGGGGTACTTCCCAACAGAAAACCACACATCCAAATGATGAGCATTTTCGGCTTTTAATGGAGAATCCCCACAAATTTATTGAGGTAAACCAACGGCTTATCAAAGGAATGGCCCGTTTTTTCCAGCTAAAAGGATATATTCGCGAACAAGAGGTTGATGATTTGGTTCAGAGTATCAATGAGAAGCTCTTGACGGACCGCATACAGAAAATGCAGCTTCAGTACAATTCATCAGTAAAACTCCATGTCTATTTCTCTAAAATTGTTTATAATCTGTGCCGGGAACTATTACGCGCCAAACGAAAAGAAGAAAACATCCGGCCCGACACGGATTTTGTTGAACAGGCGGCAAAAACGAATCCTGCAGTATTAACAAATCTTATTATTGACGATGAGCTTAAGAGATTAAACATTATCCTCAGAACATATTTTAAAGATAGGGCAAAGTTAGGGATTAATCTAAAGATTTTATGCCGCATTCCTCTTGAAGGAGAAGACATAAAGCGCTATTGTTTGGACTTAACGTCTAAAGAAGTTCAGCAAATTTTAAACCATTTACACCAGGATTATGTGAAACTGAACAATAAAGAAGTTTATGAGAGATTTAAACTTCTTTTTAATCGTTGCGAACATAAAACATCTTCTGCTGATTCCATCAGAAAATGGGTTGAAGCGCGGATTACAAAAATATTACATTTAATGAACGAAAGAATGGATCAGCGGACTTCAGCACAATATACAAAAGAGACGCTGATTATTTTGTTACATAAATATTTTGAGAGTAATAAATTTGAAAACTCCAATTTGGGATAGTTAAAGCATATAGTTATAGTAGATAGTTTTCAGGGAAAAAGAGCATGACAGAAAGCAATAAATATATATATTTTACTGAAGAAAATCATTTGAATGATTTGGGGATCAGCTTATGCGCAGATGCGTTGCAGCAAGGCCGGGAAACGCAGCTACCGGTAGAAATACAGGCGCATCTGCAAAGTTGCGATCAGTGTAAAAAAGAAGTTATCGATTTTTATGAAGCATATGACTTTGTTAACGCCGAGATGTTACAAAATTATCAGGCGGAAAGTTCTTCGGGCAGTGTAAACAATAAGAAAAAAGGCGGTAAATTTTTTTTCTCCATAGCGGCGGTTTTTTTTATTGGGATGAGCCTGGCAATTTTTTATTTATGGCCCGGTGGAGTTCCTTCCGGCGCCCTAAGCGGTCCGAATTATAAAGAGAATCCAGAGCTTGAAAATCTGATAGATCAAGTCTACCGTTCCGAAGAGGTCGTTCTTTTAAGCCCGGAAGTTGGTGCAACCGTAAGCGGGCACGTTGTTTTTGAATGGCAGGCGGCGGGCATTGACACCTTTTATGTCAAGGTACTTGATCACAAAGAAAATCTTATTTATGAGATGAAGACTACTTTTTCCCACTGGCGCTTAGATAAAATACTATCCCCGGGACTCTATTACTGGAAACTGGAAAGCACGGATGACTTGCTGGGAGTGGGGAAGTTTAAAGTAGAGTAATATTCTTTTCTATCACGTTCTATGATTTTGATGGGCTTATGAAAATTTTATTTTCTTTTTTAGTAGTTGTTTTATTTTATTTCCCACTGAAATCCTTTTCCCAAAATAAAATTGATAGTGAAAAAAGTGAAGTAAATAATAATTTGACTGAAAGTGATGCTGTCCGTGCAAAGCAGTTTTATCTTTTAGCAAAAGAATTTAAAAAGAAGGTTCAATATGACAGTTCAAACGTATATTTAATAAAAGCTTCGGATATTTATAAAAAAGCTAAATCATGGAAATTTCTTCTTGACTGTTTGACGGAACTCGCTGATAATTATTATGAACTTGCGGAATTTGAAAAAGCAAAAAACAGCCTCCTTGAATCCCAAAGGATCATCAAGAACGAATTAAACGCCTCAGAACTATTATTAGCAAAGAATTTTAGAGCATTGGGTGATATATTCTACAGAGGCTATAGTAATTCTGACTCGGCACTATTCTATTATAATAAATTTCTAAAAACCATAGTTAAAATATATGGGAACAAACATCCGGAAGCCGGAAAAGGCTATGGTAGTATTGGGAATATCTATAATGATTTAGGGGAATACGACAAAGCCCTGGAGTTTTATAATAAAGCCAATTCAATATTTAAGAATACGTTGGGAGCAAGCCATATTGCTGTTTCAATAACGACGTTTAATATTGGAAATGTGTATAGAAAAATCGGAGAATATAATAAGGCCATCAGTTATTTTCGGAAATCGTTGGAAATAGATAGAAAAATATTAGGGCCGCAACATCCGGCTATTGCAAATACCTATAATAATATAGCTATTGCCTGTTTTTATAAAGGTGACACGGAAAGTGCGCTTCAGTACTATGAATGGGCTTTGGAAATATTCAAAAAGATTTTTAAGAATGGGCATCCGGAAATAGCCAATATCTATAGTAATTTAGGTGTAGTCAGGTTACATGAGGGAGATTATCTAAGTGCATTAGAGTATTATAATAAAAGCCTGGCAATCGATTGCCGGTTTTTTGAACAGTCACATCTAAAAATAGCCAAGGATTATATTAATATCGGAAATGCTTTGAGAGGCATGGAAAAACCAAACGAAGCGATTAATATTTACAATAAAAGCTTGGCTATTCTCCTGAAATATTATGCAAATAATCTTCCTTTGTTAGCTGTAACTTATTTAAATATTGGCGCCGCATATCAGAACCTCGGAAATTATGAAACAGCGCTGAAGTATTCCCTGAAAGCACTAAATATCCAAAAAAAGGTTTTTTCCCCTCTTCCGGCCCGCATCGCTTATGAGAACTATTCTGCTTTAGCTGAGATATATTCTTTGCTTGGTCATAATAAACAAGCAATAGATTATTATCAAAAATCCTTAAAGGTTTATGCCAACACGATTAGACCGAAACACGTTTACTATGCCTCGACCTATTTAGGTTTAGGCGACATATATCAAAAAGAAAAAGCATATAATAAGGCACTTTTATATTTTCAAAAAGCTATCTGTGCTTTGGTGCCACAATTTTCTGATATGACTGTTGAAAGGAATCCGGTTTTAAAAAATGTATTGTCCAATATATTATTATTAGAAGTACTTAAAAGAAAAACAAACTGTTTAGACGAAGTATATAAAGAAAACCCATCAATCAGGATTCTGAAGAACATATTAAACACATCCAATTTGGCGGTTGAGCTTATTGATCGAATTCTTGATGATTATCAGTCGGATGAAGCTAAACTTGTGCTTGAAAAACAATCCCGGGCCATTTTTAATAATTCGATACGAACATCATTTTTATTATCAACGTTAACATCCGGGAAAAAATATTTGGCAGAAACCTTTCGGATAATGGAAAAAGGACACAATGCAATCTTAACAAAATCCTTGCAAGAGTCCAAGGCAACCATGTTTTCCGGTATTCCTGACAGCTTGCTCCATAAAGAAAAATTGTTGCGCATTGATTTGGCATTTTATGAAACCGCTCTACAAAAAGAACGATACAAAAAAGAATCTCGCGATAGCAGCAGGATTTCTTATTTTGAAGAACAGCTGTTTAATACTAAAAGAGCGTATGAATTTTTATTACAAAAACTGGAGAAGAATTATCCACGTTATTACCGATTAAAATACGATGATGAAACGATAACGATTCCCCATCTACAAAAAATATTAGATAAAAATAGCGCATTGGCGGAGTATTCCCTTGGCGATAGCACACTATATATTTTTGTAGTAAGCGCGGATTCATACAAGGCCTTGTTAGTGGAGGTGAAAACGGATATAAGGGCAGATATTAAAAAACTGATTTGTGCTGTTAAGAAATACGATAAAGCAGCTTTTCTGAAACACAGTTATCGCGCTTATCAGACACTGATCCGGCCCATTGAACAAGAGATAAAAGGCAAAGAACATTTAATTATTATCCCGGATGGGATTTTATATTATTTACCGTTTGAAATTCTAATTACAGCGAAAACCGCAGAAAAAAAAGCAATTGATTTTAGTCGTTTATCCTATCTGATAAACACACACACCATCTCTTACCACTATTCGGCTACTCTTTTTGCCCAAAGCGTAAAAAAACCAGATATGGATAAACACAAAAATGGATTTGTGGCATTTGCTCCCGTATTTGATGAAAAAGATTCAGATAATGTTTTTACTTTCCGTTCTGACATCTGGCGCCGGGCGTTTTCAGATTCTGCCTTTCGAGGAGTTCTGTCCGAACAACAGCGCTTCCGGCCATTGCCCTATAGTGAACGGGAAGTACATTCCATTTATTCCCTTTTCGAGGAACATAACAGACCGGCTAAATTGTTTTTAAGGAGTGACGCCAGTGAATCGAATTTTAGGCGGTATACTTCCGGATATAAATATGTACATTTAGCTACACATGGACTAATCAATGAAAAATATCCCAAATTATCGGGGCTTGCTTTTTATCAGCCGAAGGATTCTTTGACTGCTGAGGACGGAATATTATATTCAGCTGAAAACTATGCCTTACGGATGTCTTCTGATTTGCTGGTACTGAGCAGCTGTGAAAGCGGCCTTGGCAAGCTGATAAAAGGCGAGGGTTTAATGTCCTTAACACGAGGCTTCTTTTATGCCGGAGCCAGAAATATTGTGGTTTCCTTGTGGAAGGTGCCCGACAAGGCTACGGCAGAATTAATGGAACGTTTCTATTATTATATTTTACAAGGGAACTCTTATTCCGCCTCTCTCAGAAAAGCCAAACTGAAATTAATTAAAAAACGAAGCACCGCCTTCCCGCGCAACTGGTCCAGTTTTATTTTATTGGGCAAATAATTTTTCACCACCAATCTTTCCATTTCTCCTTCTTCAAAGCATATATAAAAATACAATTCAAATTTTCCCATAAAAAAAATGTAAATAGTCTTTAATAATAAGACCGTCAGGTAAATGTTGGGCTAAAAGCTGACAAATATTTATGTGAACGACTGACCGTTTCCCGGTATGTGCAGTAATACTATATAATAAGGCACCAAAGAGTAGTTAAATTATCAGGTATTAAAAAAGGAGAAAGCATGGAATACAAAGTCATACCATTTTCAGCGGATATTATGTCGAATGAAGGGGCTGATAAAGCGGCACAGCAGATGTCGGATTTAATTAATGAGAATGCCAGGGAAGGGTGGAGCTATATAGGAATGGAAACACTGGTAACTTTTGTTACCACCCCCGCCGTAGAAGGCTCTTCGGGGTGTTTTGGTTTTGGTGCCACTCCGGGGCAACCGGCTTTTACAGAAAGAAATGAAGTCTATGTGGTTGTATTCGGAAAGTAATCACGGATATTGTTTTTACCCAAGCGGGAAAAAGACCAAAACATGAGCTACCTAATCTTATTCTCTATTCAATTATACAGAAAGTTTATTAAACCCAAATATGTGAGAACATGTATTTTTAAAGAGTCCTGTTCTAATTTTGTAGAACGGGTAACGAATGAAAAAGGTGGACTTGCCGGCTTACGGGCTCTTTGGGAACGCCTGCATCATTGTAGACCGGGCTATACCTTTTATTTTAAAGATTCAGAAAATCAATGGCAATTAATCAGTGCCGGCGGTAAACGCTATGAGCGTTCTTTGCTGTCTCCTTCCGTGGTATTAGAAGGGGATATGTTACAAAAACGAATTTTATCTGTTAAGCACGATTATCCGCCTCGTCTTTTCGAGAGTAATTCTTTCTTAGTACAACCAACCTTTAAAAATGGAGGTATTCGTTATGTCAGCAACAGTCATCGGCAGGGTGACCTCAGGCAAAACCGGAAAAAGTTATGAAGTAAAATGGGATTCGGCCAGCAAGGACGCCTATGTCTCTTATGCCGGCTGGACGCATGTGGGCAAAGCCTATTCCGCCAGCGAGGCGATGAATAAGGCAGAGGCGTATGTTTATAACAAGTAACTTTTATACACAATGATTGTCATTAACAGGAAACTTTAGATTCAATGGCAGATTAACAGCCTTTCTGAACAGGAGGCTCTAAATTCACAAGGAAAAAATGAGAGTATAATGGACAAGTTTCAGGCAGCCTTCGAGATACTATATTTTTTATCGGCGATCGATGGGAAAATTGACGACAGTGAACTGGATGTTATCCTGAATTTTTTAGATGCAAATAAAATGAAAATAAATTTTAACCCTTCAGACGTGATTATTTCCATTGGCTAGCTTAGTTCAGATGGAATTGTGGATGAATTGAAGAATGCGGCGGGTATTTTTAAACAGGGAAGCACAGCAAGCGACCGTACCGCTTTGTTGGATTTCGGACTGCAATTAATCGCTGCCGATGGCAAAGTGGCGGAGAACGAAGCCAAGCTGCTGTATACACTCGGAACCCTATGGGACATCGATATGAATCGCTATATCGAAAGCAGAGCATCTTAGACAAGGTTGTTTCGTTAAAATGAAAATTAAAATTCTAATTACAATTTTCTTTCTTTCAGGGGCGGGATATTCTTTTTACCACTATTTCGATGAAACCCTGATGTTCTCCGAAATCGTTGGGCAGAGTACGGACCCGACCACCAATCTTTTAGTAGGTATATTCGATTTCGATACCGGCCTTACCCGTTACGATGTGTACCATTTATCCGGGAAAAGCAAAGAATGGTTGGCCAGGATGGAAAACATCAACAGAATTCCCGACCCAGGGGAAAGAGAGAGAAAAACAGACATATTATATGCGGAAATGCTACAGGACCGCTCATTCAAAAAAGTGGCCAAAAAATTATTCGGTTTGGGGATAAGTACAGTAAAACTCTTTTTAAAGGTTCTTATCTAAAAAAAGTCGGTTAAAAGAAAACATTGAGAAATGACTAAAAAAATTCCAATACACCTGAAAAAATTTGGTCAAAGACGCGATTTATTACAAAGCTGGCAATTTAAATTCAAGAGTTATTTTAGCTATTTTAGTGAGCGTTATAAATTAAAACGTCTCTGGAATATTTTTATTATCCTCTTCCTTGTCTGGGTATTAGGCGCCAATTTAATTTATTTATCGGAATATTTTTACCACGCCGACGGCACACCATGGGAGAACACCAGCTTCCAAAATTATTATCATTCCTATTGGGATGTGATTGTCTATCTTACCAGCGGAATAGAAGATTATGTTCCGGACAGCCCCTATAGTAAAGTTATCTCCTTTTTGCTGTTGATCAGTGGAATTACCATTGTCGGTATATTTACCGCTAACCTGGCCGCTATTTTGATTAATATTTTTCAGCAACATAATTATATCAAACAAAAACCGGCACATCTGACTTTTGAAGATCATTTTGTTATCTGCGGATATAATAAATTGGTGCGGGGTATAATCGACCAGCTGGGTTATTATATTACTTTGCAGGAACGGCCTGTGGTCATTGTTGACCCTAAGGCGGATCAAATTTTTTCCCATCATGAAGGATACTATAAGTATGTTTGGGGCATAGCCGGCGACCCTTCGGACGATTATGCCTTAAATAAAGCGAATATAAAAAATGCCTTCTCGGTGATTGTGCTGGGAGATTTGAAAGAACAGACCGATTCTGTGGTTGCGGATGCTTCCGTTATTTTGCGAAGCCTTAAATTAACGGCCTTCAATAAGGATATTTACTCCATTGCCACACTAAAAGATAGCAGGAACCTGATTCACCTGACCCGGGCGCGGGCTAAAGAGATCATCGATATCTCACAGTATGAACAACGGCTGGTTGCCCAAAGCGGGCTAACACATAATATTTCTCAGTTTTATATGGAGATGCTTGAAGTATCTCCCACCTCAAATGAATTTTACATTGTACCTGTGCCCAAGCATTGGGCGGGGAATTCATATCGCCGTCTTAAAGACATCGTCTATGAACAAACGGATTGGGATATTACGATTATCGGCTATCAGATAGAGGAAGAGATAGATGCGGGAAAAGAGATAGGCGTAATGGCTTCAAAAGTTAAAGTGACGCGCCCGCGCCAAATTATCAATCCTTCTTCCGGAGCAGAGAAATATAACAAAGATTTTATTCTCACGGAAAAAGAGAAATTAATCGTCATTGCTTATGAAATGCCTGATTTCAGGCAGATCATCATACAAGCATGAGGAGAAGAAAATGCAGGTGTACGATAATTTTAAATATTCCAAAAAAATCGCCAAAGAACAATACGGGAAATCACTCATGAAAGAGAGCTTTAAAGACCATACCATTATTTGTAATTGGACGAATATGACCGAACGCATTATTCGTGAACTCCATTCGGATAATGTTGTGGATCCCAGACCCATTATTATAATTACTGACCAGCCGGAAAAAGTAAGCCAGAGTACGGAAGATTGGATGCGCGAAGTGTTTGTGATCCACGGTTCTCCTTTAGACAATAGGGTGCTGCAAAAAGCATCCCTGGATCACGCTTCTACGGCGATCATTCTGGCAGATCCTCGTGAAAAAGAGTTAGCCGACGCTAAATCCATTGTGGTGGCTTTGGCCATTGAAGCTATTAACCGGGATATTCACACGGTGGTAGAAATTCTCAAAACAGAAAATAAACGCCATTTCGAACATACCCATGTGGACGAACTTATCTGCGTGGAAGAATTAACGGAAAAAATTACGGCTCAGGCCGCCTTAACCCATGGTATTTCCGAATTGTATTTGCATTTACTTACGCAGTCCTCGGATACAAATGAAGTTTACAATATCCCGGTGCCTGAGAATTACATCGGGAAGACCTATGCCGAGCTGCGTCGGGCGATTCTTTCTTATACGGATGAAGACTTGGTGTTAGTGGGATTTATTACCCGCGAAGTAAAGAAGAATGTGAACGGTAGCACCCGGAAAAATGGCTGGGGGAATGAAATCTACATGAACAAAATGTATGTCAATCCGCGCAAAGACCCATTGGAAGGACAAAAAGGTAACAAACATGTTTTTGTTCAGGGCGATTCCATTATAGTCATCGCTTATGTGAAACCAACATTAGAGAACCTGAAATAAACCATGCCCGAATTAAAAAATGAAATTCTAAAACACAGTTATCCCCTTTTAATTGCCCGACGTATCGTCTTTTTTTTGATGATTGGGCTATATCTAATTTTTAGCATTTTGTTAAGCGGTATCTTTATCAGCATGATCCTTTCGATCATTTTCCCGCATTCTTTTGTGCATGGGACCAAGCTGTTGTGGACGCTGCTGGGTGGCTTGGGAGTGCTTATTATTACATCGCTTTTTGATTTGTTATTTCAGGCCAAAAACATGGACGCCTATTTCAAAATCTACAACCAAAATCCGGACGACCCGGAAACGACAGAAGTATTACACAATTTACAAAAATTAATCGATGCCTGGAAGGTGGAAGGATTTATCCGCTACGGCGCGCGCATCTATGCCTCTGAGCATCCGGAAATGTATATGAATGCCATAACCTATACCAGCATAGATTATCCGCGAATTGTGATTTCGAAGGATTTAATACAGCAGTTGGATGTGGAAGAAGTAGCGGCGGTTGTAGGACATGAATTGGGACATATCAACTACCGTGACACCTTTTTTAAAACCATTCTGTACCATATTACCAAAGCCATGGAAAAGCTTCTCTGGCCGTTTTCTTTTATGTTAAACCTGGCGCGTTTTTTAGTGCGTTTGATTCGTTCCTTTTTA
This sequence comes from uncultured Calditrichaceae bacterium, assembly GCA_964536685.1. Classification (GTDB taxonomy): domain Bacteria; phylum Calditrichota; class Calditrichia; order Calditrichales; family Calditrichaceae; genus CAZIBE01. The sequence continues at coordinate 13,404 of CAZIBE010000092.1, forward strand.
CGTGGCAGCTTTGGAATTATCGTCAGCCTGTTTGTTTACGTGCTCTTCTTTCCCATACTATTGCCTGGACTTCTCTTCTGGATGCCCCTGGCCACCTTTAACTGGTTCTGCCATTTCCAGGAATACCTGGCCGATGATTTTAGCGCTCATCTCATCGGCGACTCCACCTTGCTGATTAATGCCCTGATGAGCATTGAAGATATGGCTCTGGGTAAGATTGAAAAAAAGAAAAAACGGTTTTTGGGCACCGGTGATGTGGCCCGCTACAAACGGTATTTTACTATCCTTTATGATCACGAATATAAAAAACCAGAATTTTTAATCGGAGAAATATGGTATTTTTTCCAGGCTCTTTCCGAAACCCATCCGCCGTCCATTGAACGTTGGACGCGTTTGGCAAAGATCGGATTTTTAATCGACCAGGAGCAATTAAATGTGGCATAGATTTTTTATCGGAATTTTATTAGTCCTGTTCATCATTTCCTGTGCGGAAAAGAAGACGGAAAGCGTTCGTTCCGGCTATCAGCCGCCACCGCGTAAAATTGCATTGGTGCTGGATAATTCCGGCAGCATGAAGAACAATGATCCCCACAAGATTACCTTGTTCAGCGCCTTAATTTTTACCGATTTACTGGAAGACCGGGATTTTTTATATCTCAGTAGATTCCCGGGGAAAGATGTCCTGCCCACCGTTAGAATCGGCGAACAGCGCGTCACACAGGTCACAAGACAGTGGATGAATACCAATCACGATCGGATTCGGCCTAAAGATAAGAAACAGGCTAAACGGTGGATTAAGAAAATTCCCTACAATAGTCAGGCGACCATCTTTGTAGAACCCAGCCTGCGTATGATTAGCGATTTAACCAACAGCGACGGCAAACCATACAGCGCCAAATCGCTGGTTTATTTTAGCGACGGCATTACCGACCGCGGTCACAATCAAAGTGATCAAAATAATCCTTTAGCCCAGGCCTCGCATAAAAAGGAAAAAGAAAATCTAATGCGTCTGGTAGCCCCCAGGCTTAAAAAGAACAACATTATTTTCTATGGTATCGCGTTGGGAGCTAACACGGTAACTGATCATTTCAGCGATTTATCACAGCTCACCGACGGCCGGACAGTAAAAGCAAATACTCAGGATGATTTGATCGATAAGTTCGCGGAAATTTTCGGCAGTATTTTGGAGACTAAAGTGGAAAAGGTCACTTTTCCCGTTGAAGAAGCCGTTTCGTTTAAAGTAAATAAATATGTTAAGGAGCTGATTTTACTATTTCCAAAAGTGGAAGGGAAACCGGACTTCCGCTTTGTGGAACCCCGTAAAACCTGGTGGAAGATTTGTGAAAGCAAAAATGAACTTTATACAACGGATCTAAGCAAAAGCAGTAAAAACCTACGCAAGCGCTTTGTCAGCATAAGCGATGAGCTGAACCCGGCCATGCGTTACACCATTTTCAAAATCAAGGCCCCCACGCCGGGAGACTGGAAGATCGTCTTGCGCTCCTATCCGAACACGCAGCTGCGCTGTTTGGCTATTCAGAATTACAACGTGTATCTGGAGGTGCTGGGCAAAGGCCGTCGTGTGGGTATGGTCGGCGAGCCCAACACTTTTACCGGCCGGCTGGTTACGGAAAGCGGTGATGTAATTCAAGACGAGGATTTTTACGGCGAAGGCGATTTCCACTACGAATTTGAAGTGGACCAACAGCCGCAGCGGGTGGAAGCGGATGACGATTATTCCATGCTCCATGACTACATTCCCGAAGATGAAGCGCAGAAGGATATTAAAATCAGCGCCAAAAACGACGTTTGGCTAAAACGGGAAGTGCATATCAATTTTGTGGCATATAAAACCATCGGCTTGAGCCATAACGGCAATATGAACTTCGGCGAAATCATTCCCTACACCGATTTCTTTTTAGAACAAATCTGGGGAGCGCTGTGGGGAGCCTTATGGCGGGATGGACGGCACTGGAAAAGCTGTCCCTATCAGGTGGATTTTCAGGGAAGCCGGGAAAACGCCG
>CAZIBE010000093.1:0-15035 GCA_964536685.1 uncultured Calditrichaceae bacterium
CTTAAAAAAACAACTAATATTTTTCAACTTTTAACTTATTTTGGACAGCAATGAATCTGTATGCATCTTAAAAATAAAAATGGCAGCTTCCCCAAGTAGAGTGTAAAGTTAAAAAGTGAATGTTTTGTATAGGATGTTTGTAAAAAGTCGAAGCGTTTTTTTAGTTTATCAGTCGTTTTAGCCAACGATTTAAATCGTGGGTTATCAGTAAGTTGAAATATATGATGAAGCCGTTTTTAACGGTTTCTGAGAATAGAATGTGAGCTTTTCTTGATTTTTTTAAGTGAACGCACAGTTGTTTTGTTGAAATTTGCGGTTTTTTTAGAGTAAACTCATAAATACAACCCAACCGTAATTTGCCATCGAATATGCAATTATCCATACGCACAATGCGGATACTCAGCGGATAAAGTGGATATGATAAAAGCGGTTGCCTTGTAATGCGAGAGATTGCGTTTGCAGCGTCTGGCCGTCGTGTACGAAGCGGATTTGGTGCCGTCCGCTGACGATGTTCAAATTATGCACAGGCGTTAGTCCCACGGCTGTTTGATCTACGTATACTTGCAGACCGGCCGGCTGGGAAGTGATCTCCAGTGCGGCCGGCAGCGCCGTTTGCGGCAGTTCGATATGCGTGGCGCTTGTGTCGTTGGCCTGAATTCTGACAGAAACAATAGCTGTGTTTCCCGTAGTCGGGTCGGTGTAGTGTAGCGTGTGACCTCCGCTCAATAACGGGCCAAACAATATGCCGGCCTGTGTAACGCTTTTTATCCTCTGGTGGTCGATGCGCAAACGGCCCGGCAACGGCGAGGCGTTCAGTTGCAGATATCCTAAATGGTTGCCGTTAAAATAATAGGCCTGAAAACCCATTAAGGCAACAACGGCCACGGCCAGCCCGGTCTTTAAACCGTTCCAAAGTTTTGCCGGATAGCCGGAAGGAGAAACAAAAGCGGAGGCCGAAGGCGCTCCGGAGCTTTGCGCTTTATTTAGCTTTTCCACAAAACGGGCAACGATTTCCTTTTTACGGCTGCGCAATTGCCACGGTAAAAACCGTTCCAAATCGTGGATCATTTCCGTGGCCTGATGGTAGCGGCGGCGGGCGTCTTTACGCAGCGCCCTATGGATGATGTGCCGCAGCGGGCGCGGAATTTCCGGATTAATACGCTGAGCCGGCACGTATTTATTGCGGATCAGTTTGGAAAGAATTTCGGTGTTGTTTTCTCCCCAGAAAGGTTTGACGCCGGTCAGCATTTCGTACAGCAGGATGCCCAGCGAAAAAAGATCGCTCTGAACGGTTAGTTGTGCGCCGTTGGCCTGTTCGGGCGACATATAGGCCGGCGTGCCGACGATCATGCCGGTCATGGTCAGCCGCGTGGAAATTTCATCCTTGGCCACGCCAAAATCGATAAGTTTGACATCGCCCTCGAACGATAGCAGAATATTGCCGGGCTTAATATCGCGATGGATGATGTTGCGCATGTGCGTATATTCCAGTGCGCGGGCAATATCGAGAATGACCAGCGCAGCCACCTCCGCCGGAAAGGGCGCCAGATAATCGATTAGCGTACGCAGGTCTTCGCCGTCTACGTATTCCATCACCAGATAGTAGGAGCGGTTAGTGTACAAAAAATCGTAAATAGCCAGCAGATTTTCGTGATGGAAGGAGGCGCTGAGCAGGGCTTCTTTTTTAAAGCGTTTGATGATTTCGCGGTTGGGGTCTTTAAGCTTTTTAAGAATAACAGTGCGTTTTAAAGCCGGCTGCAAGGCCTTGTAAATGAGGGCCATGCCGCCTTCATTGAATTTGGCTAAAACTTTATAGTTGCCCACATAATCGCTGGTGGATAAATCGGACATAAATTTCCGTTAAAAAAGCTCTTTGTTTTTTTTCGGCAAACCGCGCACAAAATCCACGGGCAGGCTGATCAACAGGCCGTTGCCCGGTTCATCTAAAGGGCCTAACACGTGTTCCACCTCTTTGGCCAAAGGCAGGACTTTGTTTTCGGGCACTACCGAAAAGATGATTTTATTTCCCGGACGGCTATCATGCAGCAGATTCTGAAAACCGGCAAAGATGGGGATATCATGCGCCAAAATGCGGCCCATACCCACACTATCGATGACCGTAGCGCCGGAGACGCCTAATTCCATCATGGCTTCTAATATTTCGTTGAGGCGCTCTTCCTTGTTCAGGAATAGAAGGATTAATTTCATCGCGCTTATTCGATATCGAAGTAATAATCTTCTTCGGCATTAATATATTCCAGCACTTCAGCGGCGCTTTTACTGGCGACAATTTGCTGGCGTAACTCCTCGTTGCTCATCAGGCGGGATATACGGCTCAACAGTTTGATGTGCAGGCTGGGATTATTCTCCGGGCCAATCAGCAGAAAGATGATTTTGGCCGGTTTTTTATCGATGGCTTCAAAGTCGATGCCTTTGGGATTAACGGCCAGTCCCACGGCAAAGTTCGGACAGGAATTGTGTTTACAGTGCGGAATGGCAATACCGTTGCCCACGCCGGTCGTCATGATTTTCTCCCGCTCCAAAATGGCTGTGTAAGCCTGATCCAAATCTGCTACAGCCTGGCTTTGATCTAATTTGCTTAACAGCTCTTTGATGGCCTGGTCGCGGGTTTTGGCTTTTAAATTCAGTATAATATGGTCTTCCAGTAAAATATCGGTCAAACGCATGCTTCCTCCAAGTTAACATTCTAACTAATTTAGGAAATTTGTCAAATGTATGCCAATACTTTTGTGATTGTGTTTGACATAAAATTGCGAAATCGCTAAATTCACCCATTATTTTAGTCTGGAGGCTCTATGCGTTTGGCAGATTATTTGCCTGTGGAACAGATTAACCCCGATTTAAAGGGTGCGTCGAAGTTTGAGATTATTGAAGAATTGTTGAATCTGCTCGGGAATCATCCCAAGATGATCGACCGTGAGATTGCCTTGCAGGATGTGCTGGACCGCGAAGGATATCTCAGTACCGGTCTGGAAAACGGCCTGGCTATTCCCCACGCCAAAACCGACGGCGTCGGCGCTTTGCTGTTAGCTTTCGGGATTAAACGGGATGGCGTGGATTTTGAAAGTCTGGACGGTAAACCGGCCCAGCTTATTTTCCTTGTCTTATCTCCGCGGGATACTTCCGGCCCTCATATTCAAACACTGGCCGTCATTTCCCGTAATTTGAAAGAAGCGCACAAACGGGAGGCGCTGTTAAACGCGCAAAGCGCCGAGGAAATTGCCCGCTATATTAAAGAACAATTTGATTGATGAAAAACGAACCCTTTGCCGCTCTGCAAAAAGAGTTGCAGCCCTATTTGGCCATCGTTGAGCGTCAATTGGAAGATGTGGACGGCTCAAACGATATCCCACTCTTTTATGATCCCATAAAATATGTGTTGCATTTGCCGGCCAAGCGCATCCGGCCCTTACTGGTGTTGTTGACGGCGGATATGCTGGGCGTCTCGCCGCCGCTTTCCGCTTTTGCCGCCGCTGCCGTGGAATTGTTGCATAATTTTACCCTGGTGCACGACGATATCATGGATCGCGATGATTGGCGCCGCGGGCAGCCGACCGTGCATACCAAATGGGATGAAAGCACGGCTATCTTAGCCGGTGACGGCATGATGGGGCTGGCTTTTCTCAAGCTGTTACAGTCCCCTCAGGGCGATCTGCGGCGCATGGCGACGGAATTTGCCCGTAATATGGTGGTTATCTGCGAAGGGCAGGGCAAGGATAAAATGTTTGAAGGGCAGCGCCGCGTCAGCGAAGAGGACTATCTGGATATGATTGCCCGTAAAACGGCGGCTCTGTTACAGCTTTCCTGCGAGTTGGGCGTGATGGTGGCCGAAGGCAGCGAGGAGCAAATTAGTCTGGCCGGCGAGATGGGCTATGCCCTGGGCATGGGCTTTCAGATTCAGGATGATATCCTGGATGTTATTGCGGATGCGCAAACGCTGGGTAAAGACATCGGCAGTGATTTTCAGATGCACAAACAGACGCTGCTGGCCATTAAGCTGCAAAAGGCCTATCCGCAACGTGATATTTTTACACTCTCTTTAACGGATTTTCGTCGTTTGCTGCAGGAGTCGGCCGTGCTGCAAGAAACGCGCGCCAGTTCGGAAGCCTATTTTAATACAGCCTTTGCTAATCTGAAGCGATTCCCGCAAAATGAGGCGCGCCGCCTGTTAGGCCGTTTGATGGAATTTATCCGCAGCCGTCAGTGGTGAAGGCCATGCGTTCCTTTCTGTTAAACTTTTTCGTTTATTTCCTGATCCTATTCTTATTTATTGGCTCCGGCTGTACGCCCGCCCAGCGTTACCGTTCGCCGCGCGGCGGGATGGCCTCGGCGGTTTTGCAGCAAAAAGTGCGCGCGGCGGCGCAAACCTGGCTGGGAACGCCCTATCTGTTAGGGGGGGATGATCATACGGGCATCGATTGCTCCGGCCTGGCCTGTAATATTTACCGCCAAGCCTTTAATATGAACTTGCCGCGCCAGACGCGTTTACAGCGCAAACAGGGCTATTCCGTGGATCTTTCCCGCCTGAAAGCGGGCGATTTGCTCTTTTTCCGGTTTCGCGGAACAGGCGGCATCAACCATGTGGGCGTGTATTTGGGCGAGGAGCAATTTATCCACGCTTCCAGCAAACGGGGCGTAGTCATTTCCAGCATTAAAGACCGTTACTACCGCCGGCATCTAATTGTAGCCCGCCGTTATTACCACTAAGCGCTTAGACGTTCAATCAACAACACCACAGCTTGTCGTATCTCGCCCGGCAGACGGTTCAGCCGCTGCATGAGTTTTAATTCGGCGTCGTAAGGCGCTTCATCCTCTTCAACCCGGCCGTAAAAATAGCTTTTCTGGCCGGTGAGAATCCATTCCATTGTGGTGTTTCCTAAGCGGGCAATCTGCAACAAAATATCGGCCGGCGGAATGCGCCGTTTCAGATAATGGCTGACGGCCGGCTGGCTGATGTGCAGCAGATGCGCCAATTGCTCCTGGCTTAAACCGTTTTGTTTGCGAATCCAGTCAATGCGCTGGCTTACTTCATGGGGATCGATCATAATAGTTGTTATTTTTGATAAAATGTTTTATATTAATAACGTCATAATTAATAACAAACGCAATATACATCCGTTTTTTTTGCCATGCAAGAAGAAACGCTTTACCGCCAGTGGCAGGCGCTGGCCCGGCTTGGCAAGGCCGTATACACGGCCGGGCACCGGCTGCGTGTATTACAAGCCGGCCGGCTGAATTCCTGGCGCGGGCCGGATTTTGTGGCCGCCCGTTTCGAATTGGACGGCGTGGTCTATCAGGGCGATGTGGAATGCCACCTGCAGACGCAGGACTGGTACCGCCATCAGCATCATCTGGATCGCGCCTACAGCCAGGTACTGCTGCATGTGGTGCCATCGGGCGCCGCGCCCGAAGAGGTAAAGCATAATCTCAGTGGTCGGGCCATTCCCACCGTGCCTTTGCCCGAGCTGCCCGCAGCCCTACCCTCTGTTTGTCCTTTTAAGCATTTTCCGGCGGCCAAAGGCGCTGCGCTTCTGCAGGCGCTGGCACTGGAGCGTTTGCGGCGCAAAGTGCGTCGTTTTACGGCGGCCCTGGCCAATGTCCGGCCGGAGGTTGTCTTTCACGAAGCCTTTTTACGGGCCATGGGCTATCCGCATAATGCGCAGCCCTTTACACAGCTGGCCGGGCGTATCTTCTTGCCGCCCGGCGCGGCCGCTTCCTTTTCCAATCAGGAGCTTTATGCCTTGTACGCCGGGCAGGCCGGTTTTTTATCCGCGCCGTCCGATGCCTATGCGGCGTGCCTGGCGGCTTTTTACCGGCAGCGGCAGGGCTTGTTGCAACAGGCGGCGCTTCCCGCTCAAGTTTGGCAATTCAATGGTCATCGTGCGGGCAATCATCCGCATTTCCGCTTGGCCGGGGCGCTGGCTTTTTTCAGCCAATATGGCTGGCGTCCCTTAGAGCATCTTGTAACGCTGCTGTCCGAACGCCGGCCCTATGCGCTTGTACAAAAGGAACTGGTACAAGCCCTCTCCATCGGTTGCGAGGCTTACTGGCAGAGCCATTATGCCTTGGGCCGGCCCATGGCGCAGGTCAGGCACCGTCGTTATTTCGGAGCGGCGCGTAGCGCTGAAATTTTAACCAATATAATTTTGCCCTTAGGCTGCGCCCTCGCTTTGGATCAGGGCAGCGCCGGTTTTGCCGCCTATCTGGAAGGCCTTTATTTGTGGCTGCCAGCGGTTGTTTTATACGATGGTTTGCAGCGGCGGTTCTCCTGGTTAGGGCAGGCCCGGCGGGAATGGCCGGCGCACGCCTTAAATCACGGGCTGTTAGAGCTGCAGGAACGCTATTGTCTGGGGCCGGCCTGCGCTGACTGTCCTTTATTCGAAATCCGCTGTCCGGTCATTGACTCACAGAGTAAAAATGATTATACTTTAAATGTACAAAACAAAGCTCGAAGCGCTTCCACGGAAGGCGTTGCTTCTATATAAAAAATATCTCAGGATTTGTAAAAAAGGGTCGTAAATGTTTAATCAAGAGGTGTGCTATGGAATTTACCTGGTTTGATCCCATCATGGTTCGTAATTTTCTATATGCCATTTTCGGCGTTGTCGTAGGTGTGGCCTCGGCTATCATTACTTACAAGCTGGTTAATAAGAGTACCCGCTTCGATATTCCCAACGAACTGGAAAAAGGCAATCTGGCGGTTGGCGTGGTGGTTGGCGGTATTTTTATCATGATTGGTTTGATTGTCGGCTTAATCATAGGAATGAGTTTAAACTAATGCGCAGGCAGCTTTTTTACATAGTGCTGATTGCCCTGTTTTATTTGCCGGGCTGTCAGTCGCCCTCGGGCGGTGAGGGGGCCTCGGCCGCAGCGGATAGCGTTCTGCAGCGTCAGGTGCGGCAGCGTATCGCCGAAAAAAAACGCCTGGAAGCCCTGCGCCGTCAGTTAAGCGATAGCCGAATGGGCCGTTCTATTGCCAGGTATCGTCCGATTATTAAAAAATATGCCAAGCGCTATGGCTTCGACTGGCGCTTAATTACCGCGCAGATTGTTCAGGAATCCGGTTTTCAGGAACGGGCGCGCAGCCATGTGGGCGCCAAAGGATTAATGCAAATCATGCCGGGCACAGCCCGGGAGATCAGTAAAGAGCTTGATATTGAATACATCATGAAAAATCCGCGCGAGAATATCACCGCCGGTATTTATCATTTGCGAAAACAGTACCGTCTGTTCCCGGATGCACCGTTCACCGACCGTACCAAACTGGCTCTGGCCAGCTACAATTGCGGCGTGGGACATGTGTTTGATGCTCAGGATATTTCCCGTTATTTTAAATTGCCGCCGCAACGCTGGAGAAATGTGCGTGTTTATCTGACCATGCTGAAAAAGACCGACTGGCAGTTGCACCTGCAGGTCTGGCCCACCGGGAGACCCCGTTTTGGCTATTTTTACGGCTACAACGAAACCATCAATTATGTGGAAAATATATGGGCGCTCTATCAGGATTACCGGAAGATTATGTAATAAACCATTTTACGTGGTGTGATTCCAATCATTGTCCGTTGCTTCTGTAGTTCTAATATTAAGAGTCAATTTATCAAAACAGATTCAACCATGAAGGGAGCCATGATGTCTAAAGCACTCCTAAAGGCATTGATTCCAATAGTTATTGCCTCGTTTTTAATGCAGGCCTTCGCCGTACCCCAAAACCAGCCCGGCGCCCAGGTGAAGTTTCTGATCGGCAAGGTGCAGGTGCAATCCAGGCAAAAAACAAAATGGCGTACCCTGCGTTTGCGGCAAAAAGTGTACAGCGGCGATCGCATTAAAACCTTTTTGAGTTCGCGCGTGGAATTAAACATGCCCGACGGTTCGGTCATCAAAGTAAATCAAAATAGCATCTTCGAAGTAAAAACCATTAAGACCAAAGCTCACGACAATGAAGATAAGATGAGTTTCTCGCTTTTCGGCGGCAGCCTGTGGGCGCACTTCAAAAAGTTGATCAGTACGCGGCAGACGCGCGAGATTGAGAGCCCCAGCGCCGTTGTGGCCATTCGCGGCACCATTCTCGATATGGATGTGGATCAGAGCCAGACAACGCGCGTACGTGTTTTTGAGGGGCGGGTGGCTGTGCGCTCCAAGGCGAAAGCGGGCGAGGTATTAGTAGGGGCAAATCAGCAATCGGTAGTGGAAAAAGGCAAAGCGCCTTCGCCGCCGCAGCCGGTTAAGAACAAAGCTACCGGCGCTGCAACGCCCGGTCAGGGCGGCGTGCAGTTGCATATTAACAGCGGCAAACTGCAGTTTACCGATCCGGCGGTGCTGGTCAGCGGCTTGCCGGTGAGCGGACGCATAACGCCCGGCGCCACGCTGACGGCAAACGGTATGCCGCTTAATGTCCGGCCTGGCGGCCAGTTTGCCGGCCGGGTACAAGTGCGCGAAGGACTCAATGCAATCCGTTTCGAGGCGCAGAAAGATGGGCAAAGCAGCGCTAAAACCATGCGTGTGCTGGTAAATACCAAACGGCCGCAAATTCAGTTATCCAGACCCATTGTGGCCGGTTTTTTCAATCGCCGCGATTACAGTTTAAGCGGCGCCGTGTTCGATATGACTCCGCAGGATCGTATCAAGGTGTATATCAACGACGAAATGGTTACCGAAGTGGTAGGCCGCGGCAGCTTTAACCGTACAGTAATTTTAAATGAAGGTAAAAATATCATTAAAATACGGGCAGTGGATATCTCGAAAAATGAAACCGTCAAATCGGATCAACTGTTTCTGGATACAGTGAAACCCATTTTAACCATCACCGAGCCGGCGCAGACGTTGTTCTATCGTTACGAACCGCCGCGTCCGCCATCGAACGATTACCAATTTGCCAAACAGAAATTCCCGCAGACCATTCGCGGCCTGGTGATCGATCCCGAACCGTCATCGGGTATCAAGCGCATTACAATTAATGGTAAAGAAATTAAGCCGCATTCCGATGGTAGTTTTGAGGCTGAAATTTTTGTTCAACGCGGAAAATTAGGACAACCCATCGAAAACAGACTGAATTTTTATGTGGAAGATATGGCCGGGAATATTACACGGGATAACAGCCATGTAATCATCGTGCGCTAACGGGGAGATTGATTTTAATGCGAAAAAGTATTTGGCTGCTCTTAATGCCTGCGCTGCTCTGGGCGCAGGGCGGACTGGACGTAACGGGACGCATTTCACTACGCGTTATGAATACGGCGTATGACACCACCAGCACTCTAAAGCCTGATTCCATTGCGGATTCGGCCTACGCCAAAACCACGCTAATACCCGGACTTGCTCAAAGCCTGAATATCGCTTTGTTTGCCCGAACATCCAAATTGGATATGGTGCTCCTGGGAGATTTGCGAAATAATATATGGGACCGCCTGAATTCTTTTAAGAATGTTAGCCGCCTGTCTTTAACCGTGCGTTTTAGCGGTAACGAAATTGTTTTAGGGGATTTTTTTGACTCCGGTTCGGAATTATTTCTGCAAAGCCGCGAAGTGCGCGGAGCCAGAGCCAGCCTGAGCTGGAACCAGCTTTGGAATGAATCTTCCTATATTAAAACGCACTTTTCCGGCGGACAGGTACAAAAAGCGTTTAGAATCGGCGAGCGTTTACATAACCTCTATCATCAGTATGAAACAGGCGGACAATACCGCCGTTATTTCGCCTCCGGCCTGTTGCGCATCGGCGACAGCAACCGCTTTGAAACCGCCTTTAAATATCTTTACGGCCGTGATGACAATACATCCATCACTGAATCCCTTAACGCGCCTTTAACCAATCAGGTGGCCGGGGGAGAAGCGCTGCTCTATCTGTGGAATAAACATATTAAGCTGTTCGGCGAAAATTATTTCAGTAAGAAGGACACCTTAAAGGCTAAGAATATCCGCGATTACGCTTACAAAGGCGGATTGGATTTTCGCTATCAGCGCTTTAAATTGATTGCTTTTTACCAGCGTCTGGGATACGATTACTATTCGGCGGGCTATCCTTTTTTACAGAATGATCGGCAGGGGCTTAAAGTGCTTTCGGCCTATTATCAGCCGGGCATAGCTACGCTGAACGTTGAGGGCGAACTGTACCATGACAATCTGAATGACGACGCCGATCGGCCGACAACACAAACGCGCATCGGCGAAGTAGGGCTGACCAGCGCCGTTAAAGGCTGGCCGGAACTGAGTGTAAAGGGACGCTACCGTGACGACAACAGCAACACCATTTTAGATACGGTTAAAACGCAAAAGATTTCCCGCTCGCTGGAGAGCCGTCTGTCTTTTGTTTTTGGCCGGAATCGTCTGAGCCTTTCGGCCATCTATATTGATTTGGCTGATCACAGCGTGCTGATTTCCGGCAGTCCGTTGGGCACCAGCCAGTTGGTTTCAAGCATAAATTTTTACACGCAACCGGCAACCTATTTGTTTATTTCCGGCGGCGGAGTATTTAGTCAGCTTACACTTACCAATGAGCAGAAGAACACCAATATTTACGGCTACCTTACGGCGCGCTGGGATATTATACCGCGGCGGCTGAAGTTAGAAGGAAACGCCAACTTGATTTTGAACGACGCCGCTAACGGCGGTTATCAGGATATGATCAGCGATTACAACAAGGTCGTCACTCAGTGGTCGTTAGAATATTTCTTCAACAACAATATTTCGCTGAAGCTGATTGGCGGAGTGGACCGCCGCCAAATGAATTATACGGACGCCGAGGCGCGGCAGGTGATGGCGCTTGAAGATTATGGCCCGCTGTTTTTTAACAGCTACGAAAGCTACAACGCCGCACAATATGGGCTGGAAATGAACTGGATTTTTTAGAATTTCAATAGCCGCGAGATTTAATAGAATTAGATAGATGATCCCGCCCTGTCGAGTGTCATTCCAATGAGAATTTGAAATTTGCGACATTACCGCGAAAATTGCTTTGACTAGCCACGAGCTTTTGCTTGCATCCCGGTTTATCGGGGAGCTCGTGGTCAATGGCAACATTTCTATATTGCGGGCTTTAGCCCAAAGCGGATGTCTGTTGTTTTAAAGTTCAGTTCAGCGCCGAATCAACGTGCCTCACCTCCCTCTTCAATGATTGTCCTAAAGCGTGCATTTTAGGCCGGGTAGTGCAGTTTGGCATCCATATGATATGCCGGATGGTGGAAGTCTTCTGGATTCCGGCTGTTTGCTGCGCTTCGGGCATGCCTGGGCAGGCGGGCCCGAATGACATCATCGACTTGATTACACATTTTCACATTGCCGCCTAAATCGTGGGCTAGAATGTCTGAAAAACTTAGAACAAGCGTTTAAACGTTTTTCAACTTAGTTTGGGAACGAGCACGTTCTTCACATGCTGATGGATTTGAAAATATCCTTAACCCCTCTATATTTTTTATAATGGAACTTCGTTCAGTAGGCTGTAAGCCATTTGTTTGACATTTTCTTTCCATTTGGAATGTTTTAAGATGGATAATAATTTATCAGCCGGAAAATCAGCCGGCAGTTTGTTTGCCTTTTTTAAATTATAAAACACATGATGGGCTCCGCCTAAAACAAAAATGGAATCCGATTTTTCTATAAGTACCTGCAGAAGCGGTTTAACAGAATGGGAGCCCAACTTTATTAACCCTTCCGCAGCAATCCAACGAATATCACCTTCGTCATCTTCCAAAGCATTAATAAACATGGGGATGGCAACGGGATTGCCAATCTCTTCCAATATTTTCAACGCTTCCCAACGCAAAATATGCTTTGGATGATCAAGCAGTTCCGCTAACAATCCAACTATATTTTTGCCCCTGGCCACAAGTTCACGCCGTGCATTTTTGCGTTCCATTCCGTTTTTACTGCCAAGTGTTTTGATTAACTGTTGAATTTCCGGATTGTTAGATTTGTTGATTGGTGCATTCATTTTTTATCCTTTTTTTAAATAATTTTTTATCTATGAAATTTTATTCCCGTATGATCCAATAATTTGTAAATACGGACCTTTAAAAAGTCTGTAATTAAAAAGGCCGCTATGGCGTATCCCCAAATAAAAAGAGCCAGCTTCCAGGAAATTGGAGTGATAAACCAGCCATAAACAGCTACCAGGGTGGCCAGCAGTTTTGTTAACACCGCCGACCAGAATAGAACACCACTGGGTTTAAATGACCAAAATGGCCCGCGGGTCCGCGTTAAAAAGATGGTTAAATGGCCGGCAATGGCTAACTTTAAGAATATAAAGGTTTGCACTGATTCCTTGGAAAGATGCAGTATTTCCTGCCCGATATAAAAGATTCCGAACGAGCTAATTACACCAATGAGGCCTAAGGCTGTGGCCATATTCAATACAATTCTCATGTCCCATTTTTCCGGGGCATTGGAATATTGCACGTTATCGTAGGCAATGGCCATGATTGGAGCATCGTTGAACAAAGCCAGCAGCACAATCATTATGGCCGTAACCGGGTAAAAATTAAAAGCCAGAATGGCTATGGTTATAAAAAGCAAAACGCGGATAGTTTCGGCGATTCTGTAAATGGCATAACTGTTCATGCGCTGAAATATTTTCCGGCTTTCTTTAATGGCGTCTATGATCACGGACAGGCCGGGTGATGTAAGCACAATATCAGCTGCCGATTTTGCCGCGTCCGTGGCGCCGGCTACTGCAATTCCGACGTCGGCTTTTTTCAGGGCCGGCGAATCGTTAACTCCGTCGCCCGTCATACCCACTATGTGTTTTTTCCCCTGAAGCAGCTCCACAATGCGGTATTTATGTTCAGGGAAAACCTGGGCAAAGCCGTCAGCCTTTTCCACAATTTCCATTGCTTCTTTTTCTGGCTTGTCCAGGAACGAGGAAACTTCCAGAATATGGCTGTTCAGATTTACTTTTTCCGATATCTGTTTGCCTATGGCAGTATGATCGCCGGTAACCATTTTAACGTTAACGCCCATATTTTGCGCGGTTTTAATGGTCGCCGCAGAATCCTCCCGCGGAGGATCGAACAGAGGAATTAGTCCGATATATTGCCACTTTCCATGTTCGTCGGTTTTGGCCGTTCCCAGCGTTCTGAATCCTTTGGCCGCAAAATCATTGACCTGTTTGTTAACCAGGCCGGATATTTTATTTTTATCTTCTTCCGCCAGAAGCGATAATATGACCTGCGGCGCCCCTTTGGTAACTTTATATATTTTTTTTGCCGTATCTTCAACGGTGGCTTCTGTTCTTTTGATAACGGGATCAAAGGGTTTAAAATCCTTTGCGGTGTATGCATTCAGTTTTCTCACAACCGTTTTAATAGATTTGGCTTTGTAAATTATGGCCGAATCAATAGGGTCTTTATCTTCTTCTCTTGAGGCCAGGGAGGCGTATAACAAAACCTCTTCTGCGTTAAAGCCCTCAAACGGCGCCACCTCTGCCAGCGTTAATTCGTTTTTTGTAATCGTTCCTGTTTTGTCGGAACATAAAATATCCATTCCGGCCATTTCTTCTATGGCTACTAATTTACTGACAATGGCTTTCTTTTTGGCTAACACCGAAGCGCCGACAGCCATCGTTACGGAGAGAACAGCGGGTAAGGCAACGGGTATGGCGGCGATAGTCAGCACTAAGGCAAACTGCAGCGTATTAAGAAAACTTTCGTGGCGGAAGATGGATGCGAAAAAAATGATGGCAATCATAAAAGCGGCCAGCACAATAAGATAATTACCGATCTTAATAACCGCTTTCTGAAAATGGCTGATGTTTTTGGCTTCTTCCACCAGCTTAGCCGTTCTGCCAAAGAATGTGTTCATTCCTGTGGCAACGACCAGGCCGTTCATTTCGCCCTGCCGGATAACCGAGCCGGAAAAAGCAACGTCCTCGGTATGTTTTTCCACCGGAAGAGATTCCCCGGTTAAAGAAGATTCATCTATGCTCAGGTAGTCGCCGTCAAAAAGTCTTAAATCTGCCGGAACAATATCCCCCAGGCGCACGCGCACTACATCCCCGGGCACAAGCTCCCTGGCCGCTATTTCCGTCCATTTACCGTTGCGCAACACGCGCGCTTTAAGGGCTAATTTTTGCTTCAATAAATTTATGGCGTCGTCCGCCTTAAATTCTTGCCAAAAACCAACCGTGGCATTCAATAAAAGCAAAACGAAGATAACCCAAAAATCCTCCCAGTGATTTATAATTGCCGACAATATGGCTGCAACTTCAATCATCCAGGGAATTGGTCCCCAGAAATAACTTAAGAATTTAATAATCGGATTTACTTTTTTCTCCGAGATTTCATTAAGCCCGTAAGTTGCCGTATGCTCTTTTACGGAAGAATCCGTAAGCCCCTCTTTATTCGATGAAAATTTTTTAAACAGCTCCCTGAGCGGTAGTTTTTTAATTTCGGAAATATCCAGGATGTTTGCAGTCATGATAAGTCCCTTCATTAATCAAATATACAAATTGCGATCCTATGGTTCCGCCACGCATCTAACTGGCCAAACGCAAATACGTTTCCTCTGCAGCAAATAATTTGCCTGTCGGCGGCTTGGATGCTGCTTTGACGGAAACGGCCGGGTGTAATATAACCGGTTTAAACTGTTCTGCAAACAGGGATATTTTATTTTATTTACTTTCCTTAATTTATGCAGAGGTAACGCTATGACCAGAATTATGGACAGGAGGAAGGACGTAGTCCAATGCACGGCACCTTTTCCGTGAACAATGACGCTGTAACAATAAATAACTACAGCACTAACCGTAATCACAAAAAGGAGGGTGATGATAAAGAAGAAGAAATTTTATCTTTCACCCAAATTTCTAAAGAAAATTGGGAAATCCCAAAAAATACCAAAGGCATCCCTGCCCCTTCGGGGGGGGGCTTTGGGACAAACGCCAAACAACAAATAAATACAAAATCCCAAAATCTAAACATTCACCCAAAGGATGAATCGCTATTTGGGATTTAAGCTATTGAAACTTTGAGATTTATTTGATTTTTGTTATTTGTACTTTAGAATTTTAGGTTTCTATTTTCTATTTTC
>CAZIBE010000094.1:0-14989 GCA_964536685.1 uncultured Calditrichaceae bacterium
TGATGATACCGTAAAATATCAGCTCTCCCTGGAAAAAGCATTCCACCTATTGGAAAAAAAATACAATGTTTATTTCATTTATGAAAATCAAATAGTCCGCGGTTTGAAAACAACACTTTCTGGAAACTTTTCAGGAAATATTTTTGACGACTTGCAAAAGATACTTCAAAAACACAATCTTCATTACAGCCTTGTTGGCAAAAAAACATTTGTGATTACAAGGAAGCCCGCCACTAAAACCTGCTTTGGACAAATCAGGGGATTTGTAACTGATGCCGAAGGTAATCCTTTGGCAGATGCGGAAGTTCTGCTTATTAAAGCTAATCGCCTGGATTTAGCCGATGACAAGGGAGCCTATATTTTCGATGGTCTTCAAAAAGGGGAATACCTTGTATCAGCACAAATGATTGGTTACAAAACCAAATCGTTTTTTGTTAAAGTAAAGCCGGGAGAGATTATTGATCAAAACTTTTTCCTTGAATCAGACATACTCGATATGGAAGAAATCGTAACGGTTGCCTGCCGAAATCCGTTTATGAAACTGGAGTCCAGTGTGGCAATAACAACGGCTAGCAGTAAACAGATTGCCGAGCTCGCTCCCCAAAGCACTGCTGAGTTATTAAAAGTTATTCCCGGCTTTTATGTGGAGAGTTCCGGGGGCGAGGTATCCAATAATTTATTTCCCCGGGGAATTCCCCAGGATGGTTCCTATCGTTATGTAGCCATGTATGAAGATGGTTTGCCGCTTTTTGAAGCTCCGGAATTAGCGTTTGCCAATATAGATATTCTGATGCGTCTTGATGAAAGCGTAAAAAGTATGGAAGGCGTTCGCGGCGGGACAAGCTCTATCTATGCCAGCAACGCTCCGGGCGGCATTATTAATTTTATAAGCAAGACCGGCGGTAATAAGAGAGAAATGATCATTAAAATATCCGCTGGCAGCAACGATTTTAAAAGACTGGATTTTAATTACGGCGGTCCGGCGTCAGAAGAAGTTAAGTTTAACATAGGTGGATTTTTACGATACAGTAAAGGAATACGTTCAGCTCATTTTACAGGCAACCGAGGCGGACAAATAAAATTAAATATGACGCGTCTTTTTAAAAAAGGATATTTTCGTATTTATGGGAAATACCTAAATGATCGCAATATTTTCTACTTGCCAATACCATTGCAGAATCCCAACGATCCTGAATCAATACCCGGACTCAATGCCAACTACGGAACGATGACTAGTATACATACCGGAAAAACATCCTTTCCCAGCCCTTATGGAAAAATCTATCAGCGAGATATACGCGACGGCATTCATCCCGAATTAATGTCCGTTACCCTTGAATATGTGTATGATTTTGGCCAGGGCTGGAGTATTCAAAATAATCTGCGCCTTATGAAAACAGATATTGACTTTAATGCGATCTTTCCTCTGGATACACCTTTTAACGCCTCATTTTTTGCAGATTCGGTTAAACATCTTTCCCAGAAACCCGAAATCGAACAATGGGAATACCGTTATGCAGATAATGGCAAGCCTATTGAAAATATATCTGAATTAAATAATAACGGTTTAGTAGCTCTTAACGGCTGGTGGACAATTTCCAAACCTTTGAAAAATTTGTTAAATAACCTGCAAATCAATAAAAAATTTGGTAATCATAAAATAAGCGTCGCTGGATATTTCAGTAAATATAGCGCCCGCGATTTTTGGTATTGGCAAAATATTTTAACAGAAGTCAAAGATGCACCGCGTCTTTTAGATTTGGTAGGGCTGAATTCTTCCGGTGATGTGGTTCGCCCGGTAACCCAAAACGGTTTTGAACAATATGGCAGTTTTTATGTGAATGCTATGAATGACGCCGCTATTTATTCAACTTATTTTACAGATGAATGGCAGGCAACAGACCGACTACGTCTGGATACGGGTTTACGCCTGGAATCACATCATTATAAAGGAAAAGTAGAAAATACCCGGGATGATTTTATTATCGGAGATGGAAAAACCGAGGCGGAACGGAATGTTGTTTTCGGCGATGGCACTTTTCGTTATTATAAACATAAATTTAATGAATGGGCTTTTTCTCTTGGTGGAAACTTTACTATTAATCAGCATTTAGCTGTATACGGACGGGTCAGCCGTGGATTCCGTACGCCTGACTTTGAGCAATGGATTTTTTCCGAAGATAAAGGAAAATCACAATATATCTATCAAATAGAAGATGGTATAAAAATCACTAATCCTCATTTTTCCCTCTTCAGCACGCTTTTCTTTAGCCATATAAATAATATTCCTTTTATTGATGAAGTTTTTAAAGATGGCAAAACCCTCCATGAAAAACGGTTTGCTAAAAGCCGGACTATTGGGGTTGAATTTGAAGCGGTATTTATACCCATTAATGGATTACATTTAAACTTAATTGGCACTATTCAAGATCCGCGCCTGTTGCAATTATTGTGCAAAAAAGTTGATCCCCAGACAGGCGTTACTACTTATAAAAACTTAAATGGCAATCGCGTTCGCCGCATCCCGCAATTTATTATTGATTTTAGGCCTTCGTACAGTTACAAACAATTCAATATTTTTTACAGTTGGCAATATATCGGCGACAGATTCGTGGACGATGCCAATACGGCAGTATTGCCGGGATATAATTTAATATCCGCTGGCGCATCTTATAAAATATGGCGAAATAAAATCAGACTGGGACTTAACATTTCCAATTTAACAAATACGATCGGCTTAACCGAGGGAAACCCGAGAATCGAACAGGAATTTGCCAATCGTCGGCAAAACGTATTTATGGCGCGCCCGATTTTGGGCCGCTTTGTCAATTTAAATGTGACTTTAAGATTATAAATAACGGAAGTATTACAAAATGGAGGAGGAGCTGCTTTTGGCATAGATTTTAATTTTCGTGTTTCACAGATATTTGTACAACAAAACTGAGGAGGAATCGACGCCATATCATTTATTTAATGTTATTTTAAGAAATACTGAAAAATGATGTGTGATTCGATTCTTAATGTAATTCGAATCAGGATAAACGACGACGCCCGACGTTCCGATAAGGTAAGAAATCTTGTTCCCGGCAAAGAACGTGGGATTTCTTATCTGTCTCGCGTCAGGCGGGTCGCTTATCGCCTTGGAATGACAACAAGGCCACATTTTTTTTCAAAAACGTGACTTGTCATCAATCACAGGAGGAAATTATGAAGTTTTTTAATCATTTGCTATTTCTTTTAGTATTTACTGCATCTTTTCTTTTTGCTCAGGGCACTGGTAAAATCGCTGGTTCTGTGAAAAAAGCTTTTGAACCCATGCCCGGTGTAAATGTCTATCTGGAAAATACTCAGTTAGGATCTGCAACCGATGCAGACGGTATGTATCTTATTGATAAAGTACCTGCAGGCTCCTATACCATTGTAGCCAGTGCGGTAGGATATAAAACAGTTAAAATAGAAATTACCGTTAAAGAAGGCGAAACGGTTAAAAAGGACTTCACTTTGGTGGAAGATCCTTTGCTAATGGATGCTGTGGTCGTCACAGGTACGCCTGGTGGAGTAGGAATACGCAAGCGAGAAGCCAGCTTTGCTATCAACACCGTCGACCCTACTGAAATCGAACGGCTATCTCCGAGCAGCACAGCAAATCTTTTGGATGTAGTCCCAGGCGTCTGGTCTGAAAGCTCAGGCGGAGTGGCCGGCGCTAATATTTTTGTGCGTGGTATGCCATCTTCCGGCGATGCGCCATTCGTGACGATGTCTATCAACGGTGGGCCCGTTTACGGCGTGGAGACGCTCTCGTTCTTAGAGCAAAGCTCTATCTTCCGTATCGATGAAACAGTAAAGCTGACGGAAGTATCGCGAGGAGGACCCAGCGCCGTATTTTCGAATGCTGAACCTGGCATGACGGTAAACTTCAATCTGAGAAAAGGCGGCGAGAAAACCAAAGGTCGCCTGAAGTATGAAACATCCGACTATAGCCTGAAGCGGTTTGGCGGTTTTTTGAGTGGTAAAATATCCGATGGCCTGTATTATATGGCCGGCGGTTACGTAAAAACATCACCCGGCATAAGAAATACGCAATTTAATGCCGAAAATGGAAGGCAGCTTACGGTGCAGTTAACCAAAGTCTTTAAGAGAGGCGCTGTTAATGTCTTTACACGGCTGACCAACGATTATGGCCAGTGGGTCCTGCCGATGGCGCTTAAGACCGGTAATGATCTCGGAACATTCTCTCCGCTGGGTAACGCGACCCGTTTCCGTACACTTGGGATCAACGCACAGGGCGACAGCGCAACGTTTGATTTCGCTAATGGCCGCGGTTGGAAAGGCAGCATTAGCGGATTAAACGCCAATTTTGATCTGGGATCAGGTTGGCTGCTCAATGACGTCCTTACCTACACAGCCGGAGATGCAAACACATTTGGTTTTGTACCGCAGGGTAATCCGATTCCAGTATCCGCTCTTGGCCTTGATACTGTAAAAACCAGAGGCGGAAAAATTCTAAGTGGTTCGGACTACGTTCAGAATTACGGGCACTGGGTTGTTTTGAAAAATATTCATTCGGTTAATAATGACATCAGCTTAAACAAACACTGGAAAACCCACAATTTTACTTTTGGGTTGTATCAGGCCCGGTGGTCATCAAAAGATTTCTGGACGCTGGGCAACCATATACCGGTTCACAATGTTGCCAATGGTGATATATTGGATGGTATTCCCGCGGATTCCATTGCTGCTCATGGTGGCGGAGGCGCCTGGAATTATGGACTAAACTCTGCCGGCGACGCCACGGTATCGGCGGGTTATCTTGCAGATTCATGGCAAATGATGCCTGCTCTGCGAATTGATCTTGGCGCTCGATACGAATTTTTTGATCTCCAGTATACACTTGATCATGGGAGCCTCCCCGATGGTATAATCGACAAAGCGGTGTCGCTTAGCGGAAAAGATTTCGCATTGACAGCGGCAGTCAACTACGACTTTAATAAAGCGCTTGGCGCCTTTGCACGATACTCCAACGGTTACCAGTTCCCGCAGTTTGATATGATTCGGGAAAATAAGTACAGTGTTGACAACAACGGCAATGTTGATGCTAACACATTCCTTCAGTATGAAGTTGGGCTTAAGTATGATTCGGAGCTATTCAGTCTTTTTGCCACCGGTTTCATGAACAGTGTTGATGTTTTTGATGGCGATATCGGCGCTGTAAGGGAATCTGCTCTGCTCAATACTCAAACATTCGGAGTTGAACTCGATGGAGCGTTCACCTTGAACAACTTTTCGCTGCGAGGTGTCGGGACCTATCAAAAAGGAGAGATCAAGAAAGCCGATGTTGATCCGACCGTTGTCGGAAACTCGATCTGGCGTCAGCCTAACTGGCAATTTAGAATTTCACCGAGCTATAACATAGCTTTCGGAAGTTTTAATGCGACCATATACGGCGCCGCACGAATGGTTGGAAAACGATGGGATTCCAGAAGTAATGTATTCCAATTGGACGGCTATACGAAAATTGACGCAGGCGTTGTTTTATCAACAACGGGTAATATGTCTTTTAATATCCATGTTGATAATTTAACCAATTCCGAAGGTCTGACAGAAGGCGATCCGCGTAATCCTACATCTGCGAACGGTCGCCCGATTTTTGGCCGGTCAATTAAATTCTCAGTCATCCATGATTTCTAAGAACAAGGAATGGAGCGTGCCGGATCGCATTTTAAAAGGTGTATGTGGTAAACGGCTTTAAAAGTTGTGGCATCGCTCTGTTTTTATGTTCCAATTTGTTGTTTAGATTGTTTTATTTAGCATTATGATTGTAAAAACGGGGTCTTCGCCCGGCCCCGTTTTTATTATATTTCGGATAATATTAAACGGCGTGTTGCCGCTGGAATGCTCTTCCGCAAACGGTTATAGACAATAATGGATTTTAACAAATATTTCAGGGCAGCTTTTACTAAAATGAACAGCCCCGCCGCCCCGAAAGGGGCGCCTTTTGGTACAAGCAACGGGGTATCCAAATGGATTTGATTAATTATAACGACTCAAGGGTCGGGCAATAAAACCCATCTGGATGGGATTAAAATCCTCAATTGAAGGAAAGTTATGATTGATTTACTTATAGTACTAGCGTTTATAATCTATTCCATTTCTTCCGGATTTATAGCGAAAAAAAAAGCGTCACAAAATTTAAATGAATATTTTTTAGCAGGTAGAACTATTAAGGGTTGGAGAGCCGGATTCAGTATGGCCGCCACCCAGTTTGCCGCCGATACGCCTTTACTGGTAACCGGCTTAATCGCCACTAGCGGAATATTTATGCTCTGGCGGTTATGGATCTATGGCATTGCCTTCTTAATGATGGGTTTTATTTTCTCTATCGGTTGGCGTCGCGCGGGCGTTTTAACCGACGCGGAATTAACGGAAGTGCGTTATAGCGGTAAAGGGGTTTTAAGTTTAAGAGTACTTAAGGCCGTATATTACGGAACGGTAATCAATTGTGTGGTAATGGCAATGGTGTTGGTAGCCGCCGTCCGGATTGCCGAAGTTTTTTTACCATGGCATCAATGGCTCCCGGCCGGAATCTATAATTTTTTTCTAAGCATCACCAGCGCTTCGGGTATATCGCTGGGAAGCAGCGTTACAAATTTGGCTCCCGCCGTGGCGACCACTAATAATATAATCAGTATTTTGGTGATTGTGGGTTTTACCACTCTCTACTCCACTACCGGCGGATTGCGCAGTGTGATATCTACGGATGTTGTGCAGTTCAGCCTGGCAATGATCGGCACTTTGATTTATGCAATCGAGGTCGTCAGACATATAGGCGGTATCGGCGGCATTGTGGATAGAGTGGTTGAACTTTATGGAGTGAATGTAGCCGATAAACTGCTTTCTTTTGCGCCGACCGGAGGCGAGCTTTTGCTGCCCTTCCTAATCATTATCGGCTTACAGTGGTTTTTCCAGATGAACAGCGACGGAACCGGATACCTGGCGCAGCGCTCTATGGCTTGTTCCACCGATCGTGATGCGCGTATTGCGGCGCTGGTTTTTTCGTGGATGCAAATATTTTTCAGAAGTTTAATCTGGTTAATCATTGGAGTGAGTTTACTTGTTTTTTATCCGTTCACCGCAGCGGACGCCGCAGGCAGTAATTTTGCCGCTTCCCGTGAGATCCTTTTTGTTACCGGAATTAACGATATTCTGCCCATAGGTATTCGGGGCATTATGCTTACCGCCATGTTAGCCGCGCTTGCTTCCACCATCGATACTCATTTAAATTGGGGCGCCAGCTATTGGAGCAATGATATTTACCAACGCCTGATTTGTAAAGAATGGTTAAAACGAAAACCCAAAAACACCGAATTGGTTCTTGCCGCGCGTCTATCTAATATACTTATTCTAATAATTGCGCTTACTATTATGGCCAACCTTGGTTCTATTCAGACTGCATGGTTTATCTCTTTGCTCTTCGGCGCCGGGATGGGATCGGTATTGGTTTTAAGGTGGCTTTGGGAACGCATTAACTTGTTTTCAGAATTAGCCGCAATTGTTGTATCTTTAATTGTTGCGCCGATTCTTCTTATTGTAACAGACGCCGAGTGGGTTCGCCTGGGAACGATGGCGCTGGTATCAACCACAGCGGCTGTACTTGTAACTTTCTTTACGCCGAAAACCGATGAAGACGTTTTAAAAAGATTTTACAAAAAAGTCCGCCCCATGGGCTTTTGGCGTAAAACGGCTATGCTTGCAAACGATGATTCTAAAGTGCCGGTTAAAAAATTATTTAAGGAAATCAAGATTACTTTTTTTGCCGCGGCTTCGTTATTTTTAATGTTAATCGGCGTCGGCAAATTGCTGATTCCCGCGCCGGGCGCTTCAAAATTATTGCCCTTGCTTTATCTGGCGGTTGCAGCGGCTCTTATTCCTCTCTGGTGGCGTGAGGCAACAAGCGAACCGGCCGATACAATAAAAAATGAAAAAGTCTGAGTACTTCTTTTCCAATACGAACGTTATTTCAGAAGGTCATTGATTCATGTCCGATTTAAAATTTGATGCGGTTGTTTTCGATCTTGACGGCGTTATTACACAAACCGCTACTGTGCATAGCTCCGCCTGGAAGCAAATGTTTGACGAATTCTTAAAATCCCATGCAAAGGAAACCGGCAAACCATTTCGTGAATTTACCCACAACGACGACTATTTACCGTATGTGGACGGCAAGCCGCGCTACGAAGGCGTAGCTTCTTTTCTGAAATCACGAAATATAAATCTGCCTTACGGGGATCCGACAGATGATCCGCATAAAAAAACGATTTGTGGATTGGGGAACCGCAAAAATGAACTTTTTAATCTGTTAATTGATCAGGGTAATCTGGTCCTATTTGATTCTACCATAGCTTTTGTCAAAGAGTTGCTAAAAAATAATATTAAAGTAGCTGTCGCTTCATCGAGTAAAAATTGTAGTAAAATACTTCGGGCAGCCGGTCTAATGAATCTTTTTGAAACAACCGTTGACGGATTAGTTTCGGCTCAACTTGGTTTAAAAGGAAAACCCGAACCGGATATCTTTAAAACAGCCTGCGACAACATGGGCGTTGATTACGATAAAAGCGTGATTGTGGAAGACGCTGTGTCCGGCGTGCAGGCCGGCCGAAACGGACAATTCGGTTTGGTGCTAGGCGTTGCCCGGGAAGCGAACGAACAGGAATTAAAATTAAACGGCGCTGATATTGTAGTCAGCGATTTGTCTGAAATATCCCTAAGCGAATTAAATAAGTGGTTTACCGAGGGCTTGTCCAATGATCAGTGGTCGCTTACATATTATAACTATGATCCCGAAAAAGAAGGCACACGCGAAGCCTTGTGTACCGTCGGCAATGGTTACATGGGTACACGCGGCGCATTGGAGGAATCGAAAACCAACGGCATAAACTATCCAGGCACCTATTTAGCCGGCTTATATAATCGCTTAACCTCCGAAGTAAGCGGCAGAAAAGTGGAAAATGAAGATTTTGTAAATTGTCCCAACTGGCTGCCGCTTACTTTTAAAATCGATAACGGGGAATGGTTTGACCTCAACAACGTTGAAATCAGGCTGTTTGAACGGCGGCTGGATTTCCGCGACGGCTCTCTTTACAGAAAAGTTATCGTGAAAGACAACAGCGGTCATGAAACTGTGATACACTCCCTACGCTTTGTCAGTATGGAGAGCCCGCATCTCGCCGGAATAAAATATACCATTACCCCGCTAAATTATAATCAGAATATTACCATTCGTTCAGAACTTGACGGGCAGGTAATTAACAGCGGCGTTGAACGCTATAAGCAATTAAACGCAAAGCACTGGCAGACTGTTGATCAGGGTGGATATGGCCAAAGCTGCTTTCTTATCGTACAGACCAATCAATCGAAAATTAAATTAGCCGCGGCAGCTAAACATTTTTTGAAAAACGGCCGTCATCCGTCCGAATCCGAATTTACAATTACAACTGAGCCCGGCGCCGTCAGAACAACTATCCGGGTTGAAGGTAAAAAAAATACCCCAATTACTATGGAAAAGATCGTTGCCGTTTATTCATCAAAAGAAAACGCTAATCCCCTGCAATCTGCGGAAAATGAATTGAATAAAGTTGACGGCTTTGATAATCTGCACGGAGAAAGCAAAAAAGCCTGGTCGAAAATATGGAAAAAAATCGATATCAGGATAGACGGACAGCGGCTTATCCAGAAACTGGTCCGATTGAATCTTTATCATTTAATGGTTACCGCTTCGCCGCATAACGCCAAATTAGACGCCGGAATTCCTGCCCGGGGACTGCACGGCGAAGCTTATCGCGGGCATATTTTTTGGGACGAGCTTTTTATCCTCCCCCTTTATTTTATGCACTTTCCGGAAACCGCCAAATCGGTATTGATGTATCGTTACCGCCGGTTAGATAGCGCCCGTTCTTATGCCGCAGAACACGGCTACAAGGGAGCTATGTTTCCCTGGCAAAGCGGCAGCGACGGTAGAGAAGAAACGCAGGCATTGCATCTTAATCCTTTATCCGGCAAGTGGGACGACGATTATAGCCGCCTGCAACGCCATGTGTCTCTGGCAATTGCCTACAATATTTATAATTATTACCGTTTCACTAATGATTTGGAATTTCTATTTGATTACGGGGCCGAAATGTTTTTTGAAATCTGTCGCTTCTGGGCCAGTAAAACGGCTTATAATCCGAAAACCAGGCGCTTCGATATTGCCGGCGTAATGGGCCCCGATGAATATCACGAAGCGTATCCGGGAGCAAAATCAGGAGGTATTAAAAATAATAGTTACACAAATATTATGGTAATATGGACTTTTAATCGGGCCTTTGATATTCTTGCGCTATTGCCAAACGCCGTTAAACAGAAACTTTTTAAAAAAATTGATCTTGACGCCAAAGAATTGAATGAGTGGCGCAATATAAGCAACCATTTACAGGTTCTTCTTTCCCGGAATACTATTCTGGAACAGTTTGAAGAATATTTTAATCTTAAAGAAATCAATTTGCAGGAATATGCTGAAAAGTATGGAAATATCAGCCGCATGGATCGTATTTTTAAGGCCGAAGGAAAAAATCCCGACGCTTATAAGATAATCAAACAGGCTGACACATTAATGATCTTTTACAATCTTACTAGTAATGAAGTTTATGAACTACTCCGTCAAACGGGGCTTTCGCCCGCAGAAGGGCTATTAGCCAAAAATTTCAGATATTATATGAAGTACACTTCCCATGGTTCAACGTTAAGTAAAATGGTGCATTCCAATATAGCCATGCAAGCCGGAGATGAGCGCTTGAGCCATGATTATTTTATGGAAGCGCTGAAAAGCGATTATCATGACGTGCAGGGCGGCACAACCAAAGAAGGCATTCATACCGGCGTAATGGCAGGATCGGTTCTCCTTATTCTTAACAATTATGCCGGACTGCTTTTTAAAGAGAATACTATTTATCTTGATCCGCATTTGCCCGCAGGCTGGCGTAGCATCAGCTTTAATGTGCGCTTCGGTGATCAAAAATATAATATCACCATAACATCCAAAAAAGTGAAAATAATTAATAATACTTCCGGATTACATACAAGCGCTGTTCATTTAAGGAATAATACAATTAGTTTTAATAAAAACAAACGCGTCGAAATCGAATTGTAAAGGAGAAATATGAAATGCTGGAAGATGTATTATTGCTGAAAGACGAACACTATAAAGCGGCTGATCAGATACTGCAAAGATTACTGCCGTTAAATTCCAAGCGAACCGTGATTGGCATCAGCGGAGAATCGGGAGCCGGCAAATCTGAACTGGCATACGTGCTTGGCAGGAAAATCAGGCAAAATGGTAAGCTGGCCAAAATAATACATATCGATAATTACTATAACGTTCCCCCGCAGGAAAAGACGGCATGGCGTAAAAAACACGGGATAGATAAAATCGGACTGGATGAATATAACTGGGATCTGATTAATAAAAATATCCGTGAATTCAGGGAAGGTAAAAAAGCAAAAATGCCTTGCGTTGATTTACTAACGGACATAACCGATGAGCTGATCACTGATTTTAAGCCCATTGATTATCTGATGGTCGAAGGTTTATATTCTTTAATGGCGGACGTCGATTTGCGAATTTTTATAACCTTAACTTACTACGATACAAAAAAAGCGCAATTAGTAAGGGGAAAAGAGCCGCAAAACGAGTTTCGCTTTCAGGTGTTAGAACAGGAGCACAGAGTTGTCCAGTCTCTGCGGCCTCTTGCTGATTTACTTGTAACAAAAGAATTCGATGTGATTGATGCAGACGGAGCAGTAAAATAAATATAATTTAGCGAAATATGCGTATCAGCCGGAATGAGTGTCCAAAATACCCGGAATTTTCCACGGGAGAGTTTTGAATATTCTTGGATCCCGATGAACAAAGCGAAATCCAGCAAATAAAGAAGGCAGGTCGGTTTGACCTGCCTTCTTCCCTGCCGGAAGCAGATTATTTTACTTTTACTTCGATTTGTTTGGGCTTGGCTTCTTCGGTTTTCGGAACCGTCACATGCAAAATGCCGTCTTTGTAATCGGCTTCGATTTTATCGCGTTCGATGTATCCCGGCAGTTCAAAAGAGCGATGGAATTTTCCGTAACTTCTTTCCAGACGGTGGAAATTATCTTCTTTGATTTCCTTTTCGGCTTTCTTTTCACCGCTGATGGACAGCACGTTGTTCTCAAAAGTAATTTGAATATCTTTCTTATCCATGCCGGGAAGTTCGGCGGTGATTTTAAAAGCATCTTCCGTCTCTTCCAAATCCACTGCCGGTACAACGGATAACGACGGCTCACGCAAAACGGCACGATCCATGCCAAAGAAGTCATCAAACAAACGATCTACGCTGCTTCTTAAATCGAACAGGCTGCGTACCGGACTATATTTTACTAACGTCATGGCTTGTACCTCCTTTTTTATTTTACTTGGTTTTATTCCGATTTCGTCCTATTGATTTTTCAAATCCTGTGCCAATTTCAGAGAAAACCGTTTAAGTGATTATTTTTATTTATATTATTAGATAATAGGGCATGTTTTAAACTTCCGGGCGCACAACTTTGATGACACACTTATGCGTCATCATGGCATAATCTGTACCGTTTTATGCAGGTTCCTATGAAAAAATTAATTCATTACCGGGAGGGTTGATTGCTTCCATATTTTTATACCGGAAAGAAATAAAATAAAAAAGAAACGAATTTGATTTAAAATTTTTCTCATCTCACTTTTTAAATCTGCTTTTCAAAGAGAAAGATAAAGAGAAAAAAAGAAATAAGCCCAACCAAACTATGACGAAGAATGAAAATACTTAAATACATTACGGGCAATATTTAACGGTAAGTTGCCTTTTTTTGCCAGTTCTTCGATGCTGAGTTCTTTAATCGATTTCACCGAGCCGAAAATTTTCAGCAACTTTTCACGACGCCGGGCGCCAATGCCTGGGATACGGTCCAGCTCCGAACTAATAGTACGTTTTTTCCGTCGCTGACGATGGAAAGTAATGGCAAAGCGGTGCGCTTCATCGCGGATTTGCTGCAACAGCTTTAAACTGGCAGAACTCTTTGGCAGCATTTGCGCATCACTCAGTCCGGGGAAGAAGATTTCCTCCAACCGCTTGGCCAGACCAATGATTGGCTGATCTTCAATACTTAAACTACGCAAAGCCGATACCGCGCTGGAAAGCTGCCCTTTACCGCCATCAACCACAATCAGTTCGGGCAGTGGACGTTTTTCTTTTTGCAAACGGGCATAACGACGGGTGATGACCTCACGCATCATGGCAAAATCGTCGGGTGTGTCTTTGGACTGAATTTTGTATTTCCGGTATTCTGATTTTTTAGGTTTACCATTGACAAAGCACACCATGGAAGCCACGGCGTCCGTGCCCTGAATATTAGAAATATCAAAGCATTCGATGCGTTTAGGGGGCTGCGGCAAATTTAAATCCTTTTGCAAAGCGTTCACCACAAAAGCGGTCCGTTCTTTTGCTTTCAACTTTTGCAGTTTCAGCTCTTCAAGAAGATAGCGGGCGTTTTTTTCAACTAAGGCAATCAGCCTTTTCTTCTCTCCCCGCTGCGGTGCGGCCAGTTTTACCGTTGCTCCCCGGCGTTGCGCCAGCCAGTTGGTTAACAGCAAACCTTCGTCTATTTCCGACGGTAATAAAATTTCATGTGGAATATCTTCCGTGTTGGAATAGTATTGTTGTAAAAAGGACGCCAGAATTTCCGTATCCTCTTTCCATTCTACTCCTTTTAAAAAATAGTGCAAACGATGAATGACTTTCCCTTCTCTGATTTTAAACAATGCGGCGCAGGCTTCGTCATTTTCCCGCGCTAAAGCAATTAAATCCCGATCTTTAAAATCAGCCTGTACTACTTTTTGGGCGTTGCGGTAATTCACCAGAATTTCCAACCGGTTACGCATACGCGCCGCTTCTTCAAACTCGAGCTTGTCGGCATGGTACTGCATCTGCTTTTGCAAATCACGCACAATTGCGCGCGTTTTGCCTTTCAAAAAGCGCCGCACCATGTCAATCATGGCATTGTATTCCTCTTTGCTTTGCAGCCCCTGACACGGCCCCTTACATTTATGGATGTAATAATCCAGACAAAGCTGTACTTTTTGGGCCGCAATTATCTGCGGGGTAAGATCATATTTACAGGAACGCAACGGGAAAATCCGTTGCAGCGTTTTCAGCGTGTTGCGTACATTTTTAACATTTGTGTAAGGCCCAAAATACTCCGAACCGTCACGTACAATAGTTCTTGTGATGAACACCCGGGGGAAATCTTCTTTGGTGATACGAATATAGGGGTAACTTTTATCATCCTTTAAATCCACATTGTAACGCGGCTTGTACTTTTTTATTAAATTATTCTCTAAAATAAGCGCTTCCACTTCGGAATCGGTGATTATCCACTCAATGTCGACAATGCGCGCCACTAATGCCGATAGTTTTGGGTGAACCGGACGTGAGGATTGAAAATACGAACGCACGCGTTGGCGCAGTATGCTGGCTTTGCCCACATATAAAATTTGTCCCTGCCCGTCCTTAAACAAATAACAGCCGGGACGCGCAGGAATATTCTTTAGTTTTTCCTTAATCATCTAAAATCGCTCAAATGGTCTGCGTATAAATTAGAATTTGGCCGTGAAAAATGCAATCTTTTGAAACTGATAAACTTTGGTCGCTAATAAACGCTTCAGTGCAACGATGGGGTGCAACGATTTTTTTAATAAAATTCAACCCGAATATCTGACTAATCAGTGCAAGTAATATTAATAGCGGAGAACTGAAAACAGAATATACTCGAATAGAAATGGTTTGAATACTACTCATTTCATAAATTATTAGAAACGGTTTTTAATATGTCCTATATTTATGAGTTCACTCTAAAAAGGTCTCTCACTGTCATTTTCCCACCACGAAGT
>CAZIBE010000095.1:0-14765 GCA_964536685.1 uncultured Calditrichaceae bacterium
CCAAGGCCCGGCAATTGCCCCTGGCCAAGCTGGTGTTTGACTACGAAGCCTACCCTTTACGTCTGACCACACTGGAGCCCTGGCGTGGTCACAGCGGTATATTGATCGCAGAACTACTCACCATAGATTCCCTAGGGTGCAGGGAACAGCACTTGGTGGTCTCAGCCGTCACTCACAATGGCGAAGTGCTGTCAGAAGACGATCCTGAAAAACTGCTGCGTCTCCCAGTGCGTGAACAGATGGAGTTCAGTACATCAGAGAATGATAATCCGGTGCTCCGCGCTAACCTGACTGAACGGAAGAACCGCTTGGCGGAAAGTATCAACCGGCGCAATCTGAGCTATTTCGAACAAGAAGTTAAAAAGCTGGATGCCTGGGCGGATGACCTGAAAGTCGGCCTGGAACAGGAGATTAAGGAAATCGACCGGCAAATCAAGGAGGTGCGTCGCACCGCTGCCACCGCTCCCACCCTGGAGGAAAAACTGCACTGGCAGAAACAGCAGCGTGAGCTGGAACAAAAGCGTAACAAGCTACGGCGGGAACTTTTTGACCGGCAGGACGAGGTGGAAGAAAAACGCAATGAGCTTATTAGTGAGCTTGAAGCGCAGCTTACACAGAAGCTCGAAGAAAAAACGCTATTTGTTATTGAATGGTCACTTATTTGACAAAATCATGTAGGATTGTGGCGGAATTGGAGGAATGACATGGCGAGCGGTAAGTTATTGAGACAGCTGATAAATGCTGGTGTCCGGGGTGATTCCGAGGAATTTCGTGCGGCGTCTGAGGCGGTTATCAAAGAGGAAAGGCAAAAGAAACACCACCTCTTGGCCAACGATCTCGAGCGGCTCTTGTATGGCAACTATTCAGGCGCCAACAACAAGAATCAACATGGCAGGGGTGTGTTATCAGAATTGCCGAGCAATAAAGACAACGGATTGACCCTATTGGAAGTACGGCCCGTGGTACGGGAAGAACAAGACATCGTTTTGTCCGATGATTCTCGATCCGCCTTGAATGAAATTCTGCTGGAACATAACCGTGCAGAAGTATTGCGTTCATACGGTTTACAGCCAGCGCAAAAACTACTTTTTTGTGGCCCGCCCGGTTGCGGTAAAACACTGGCTGCGGAAATTATTGCGCATAGCCTATCTTTGCCATTGGTATTAGTTCGCTTGGATTCCGTCATTTCATCCTTTTTGGGTGAGACCGCTTCTAATCTACGGAAGGTTTTTGACTTTGTCGCCAAGAATCCGGTTGTCGCGCTATTCGATGAATTCGATGCGCTCACCAAAGACCGCGGTGATGCTGCCGATCATGGCGAGTTGAAACGTTCGGTTAATGCCGTATTGCAGATGTTGGATAGTTACCGAGGCGAAAGCATCTTGATCGCCACAACAAACTATGAATCTTTACTCGATCATGCAGTCTGGCGTCGATTCGATGAAGTGGTGCGGTTTGAAAGGCCTAACCTCGAACAGATAAAACGGCTCCTGGAGTTAAAGCTTTCCGGTATCCGGCGTAACTTTGATGTGGATGTTCGGGAAGTAAGCAGTTTATTCAAGGGAATGTCTCACGCCGATATTGAGCGTGTACTTCGCCGGGCAGTTAAGGAAATGATCTTGTCCGGAAGAGAATTTCTTGAAGTCGCTCATCTGAAAGATGCACTTTCGAGAGAATACAGACATAAACAATAATAGTTGAAGGGGTAAGGGAATATGCCCTATGAGCATCTCCCATTCAGTCGCGAAGCAACGTTTACCGAGAGACACAGGCGCCAGGATAGGCGACCCCGTTTTCGGCCGGCTGATCCTCGCGCGTTTGGCCGCCAGCTTGGTGAAGAACTGGAATCAGCGAAGCAACGCGCAAGAGCGGAGGATTTAGCCGGTTTCGATGAACGACTTTTACTCAAGGTGGAGCTTCGTGAAGGGGAATTGCTGCCGGATTTGAATGCAATCCCGGGGATCGAGCTGGTTAGCCAAGAGGATAAGACGGTTGTACTGGCCTTCCTGGATTCCACTGGCCTGGCTGAAGTTGAGCAGCGACTAGCTTCTCTCGCACGAGACGGCAGGGCAACACGTGCCCAATTGCTCTATGCTCTGCAAAGCTTCGATCACTGGACGCCAGAGGACCGAACCGGCGTGGCCCTGCGGCAGTTAGGTACTCCCGAAACTGATTTATTCATTCTGGATGTCGAGCTTTGGCCGCAAGAGCGGCAGGATCGTCGTGCGGCCATGGTCAACGCATTTCGGGAGTCACTACAAGGTCAGAATATCGAAATCCTCGATACCTTGGTACAACCGTCGCTGGTCATGTTCCGCCTTCGTTGTGGCCCCGAATTCATGGAACACTACCTGTTACACCACCGTGACGTGCGGACTGTAGATCTGCCGCCCCGCGCCGGTGTAACGATTGATCTGCTCGTCACCGATATCAACCAACTCCCCGATCCACAACCCCCTGCGGGTGATGCCCCAGCAGTTGGCGTACTCGACTCGGGCATTACCACGGGCCATCCCTTGCTCTCGCCAGCTATGGGAGACGCCCAGGGTTTTCTCGAACCGCGCCGGGAAGCAGCAGACCAGTCACCCTGGCACGGTACCTTTGTGGCAGGTTTGGCCCTCTATGGGGATGTGGCCAATCATCTGCGATCCGGGCAGTTTACGCCTCGCTTGCGCTTGTTTTCCGGCAAGGTGTTCCAGGATGATGGCACGGACCAGACGGAATTCGTGGAGAACGCCGTAGAGGAGGCGGTTCTCGAATTATACGAGCAATACGGCTGCCGGGTGTTCAATTTTAGTTACGGAGATCTCAACAAAGTCTACGACGGCCGACACCTCCGTGGCCTTGGCTATACACTGGACAGGCTCAGCCGTGAATTGGGCATTTTGTTCGTTGTTCCGACGGGAAACATCAAGCCGGAGGCGTTACCCCCGGATCCGCGTGCAGCCTATCCACATTACCTGTTAGAAGAATATGCGCGCCTGTTGGACCCGGCAACAGCCCTCAACGCACTCACTGTAGGAGGACTGGCGCACATGACCGCCAGCCGGGATGCTCAGCGCCATCCACACGGTATAGAAGACTTGCCCATAGCCAGCGAGGGGCAGCCTTTCCCGCTCACGCGAAGCGGCTATTCCGTAAATGGTGCCATCAAGCCGGATCTTGTAGAACAAGCAGGAAATCTCGCCCTGATGCGCACTGGTGGACGCACCCGGCATACCGGCCTGGGGGTGCTTTCCCTGAGTGGCGGTTTCGCTACCGGCCATCCATTCGCCGAGGATATCGGCACCAGCTATGCCGCGCCCCAGGCGGCTCACAAGGCGGCGCGTATTCAGGCGGAATTGCCGCAAGCCTCAGCGAATCTTTTGCGTGCTCTGATGGGTGCCCACGCCCGTTGGCCTGGGCCCAGCATCCAACTCCTCAACCCTCATGACAACAGTGAAGGCCGGGGTAATCTTCTACGGCTTTGCGGATATGGTCAGTCTGATGAACAGGCCCTGTTTCGCTCCCTGGACAACACTGTCACGCTCTATGCCGAGGATCGTATTGATAACGACAAATGCCACTTCTATGAATTGCCTATTCCGGACGTCTTCTGGTCACGGGGCAGACGAACAAGAGAAATCAGCGTGGCTCTGGCCTACACGCCCGAAGTGCGCACTACGCGGCTGGATTACCGGATGAGCCGCCTGTGGTTCACGCTCGTCACGGCAGCTTACCTGGATGAGGTGGAACAGGCTTTCCAGCGCAACCGAGAAGAAGGCATGGGCGAACGGCAGAACAACCGTTGGATTTCCAACAACGACCGCAAAGGCGGCACCTTGCAGGTATCGCGCTGGAGTTTTCGCGCACCGCTGCGAAACAACGATAAGGTTTTCGTCGTGGTAACGAGGCAGGATGCAATCTGGTCAACCATAACAAATGAGCCCGAACCCTACGCGTTGACAGTGGTCCTGAATGATCAGGAAAGCAATGAGGCGCAATTGTATGCACAGGTACAGGCGCAACTGCAAGCCCGTGCCCAAGCCAGAGCGCGTGCACGTGTATGAGTGGAGAATCGGCATGGTGGTAATGCAGATTGTTGGAACAATCCTGGCAAGTGAAGAAATGTTTGTTATTGAATGGAGGTTGGTGTAATGCCTGCAATCACGCCGGCCTTGATGACTGCACTAAGGAAGGTTCTGGAAGAACGCTTTGTACCCTTGCTGCCTCCCTTACAGGGCAACCATAAACTAGAGGACAATCAGCAGAAACAATTATCCCGAGCTTTCAATGCCTTTGTTTTGCAGAAGATGTTTGACCTATCTGCGACGGAAGCAGCCGACTGTGTTGTTGATGATTTTGCAGACAATGGCATCGACGGTATCTATTACAAGGCAGACGAAGAGATACTTTATCTTCTTCAATCAAAGCTGAAGAATAGCGAAGACTTCAAGCAGGGCGAGGCGCAAAGTTTCGAGCATGGTGTACGGCTGCTGGTTGAGCAGAATCTGGATGATTTTAATCAGCGTGTTAAAGATAAAGCAGATGATATTGATCACGCCCTGGATCATTGCTCCCATATCAAGCTGATAGTTGCGTATACCGGAAGTGGAGCAACACAAACAGCCGTAACTGTACTGGAACAGTTTGTAAACGATGACGCGTTGGATGAAGAAAGGGTATCCCCAGAGATTATCTATGTTGATGCACAGAAAATCGAGTCGTGGTTACGCCAAGAAAATGCCATCGGTTTGGTTAATACGCGAATCAAGCTAAGTCATTCAAGCACGATTGGAGAACCAAGAAAAACCGTGATTGGGTTGGCAAAAATCGATGATCTCGTCAAGTTGCATAACGAGCACGACAAAGCTCTGTACCAGAAAAACATTCGATATTTCATTGGCGCAGGTCGCCGTGGTGTGAACCAGGCAATCAAGCAAACCTTAGAAAAGTCGTCCAAAGATTTCCATCTATTGAATAACGGTATTACCGCCGTCTGTACATTCATTGAGCCAAAGAAATCAAAGGGAGGCTACAAGGATTATGTTGTAGCAGGTTTGTCCGTCGTAAATGGCGCACAAACCATTTCTTCTGCTGCGCAATGCAAGCAAGAGAATCCGGATTTGGATACCAGCTCAGCCAAAGTAATGATGACAGTCATCTTGACTTCAAGCCATGGCGACTTTCATAAGATTGTAACCAAGGCGAGGAACCTGCAAAACCCGGTTGATCTATCCAATTTTGCTGCATTGGATGACACACAGGAACGGCTGAGACAGGAAATGGCGTTATATGGATATGATTACCACTACCGACCGCAGCAACCAGCCAGTGGCGATGCACCCGTCATCGAAATCTCTAGCGTAGCCAAGGCACTAGCGTGCCTGGATAAGAGCGTGGATTGGCCGGGAA
Organism: uncultured Calditrichaceae bacterium; assembly: GCA_964536685.1. Classification (GTDB taxonomy): domain Bacteria; phylum Calditrichota; class Calditrichia; order Calditrichales; family Calditrichaceae; genus CAZIBE01. Next base: position 5,395 of record CAZIBE010000095.1, read on the forward strand.
GACTCAAAAGTGAGCCTAGTGTTTTCACTAATCCGGATTCTGATATTTATCAATCCATCTTTACAGCGGATTTAACAGGGCTTAAGGCCATCAATGCAGTGACGGTATTCAATGTTATCCACGATTTGCTCGCTGCCGCTGACAGAGGTTCCCCCAGTCCGGAACGTTTGGTATACCGCCACTGCCTGTATCCCCTCGCCAGCGTATTGGTGAAGCAGTTTAAGGATCAGATTGAGGGGGCTGAGGTACTGAAAGATGCCGACATTCGGGCCGCAATCAGTGGCCCATTTGATGCCTTGCGGCAAGCGTTCGCGGATGCATGCGGGCCGGTCGCACACGGCTCCATGCACTACGCCTTTTTCAAACGGATTGGTGATACGGCAAAGATAGCGCAGAGCGCTATGATCAAGTATTTGGGGTTGTCCGAGGATGAGACTGCTGCCCATTTAAGTGGCGCTTTAAAACCGGATGATCCCTATAATCAAAATTTATCAAATTTTCTGTTCAGTAAGCTGAGCCAGATCGGAAACCTAGGATGAAAAAACAAAAGCTCGAACTCACCTGGATAGGAAAAGAAAAGCGGCCCAAGCTGGAGCCGCGCATCCTACTGGAGGATCCGGAGAAGTCGTATCACGCCAAGCATCGGGTGACGGAGAACGACATCTTCGACAACCGCCTGATCTTTGGCGACAATCTGCTAGCGCTGAAGGCGCTGGAGCAGGAGTTTGCGGGCAAGGTGAAGTGCGTCTTTATCGATCCGCCCTACAATACCGGCAGCGCATTTACTCACTATGATGACGGCCTGGAGCATTCCATTTGGCTTAGCCTGATGCGGGATCGCCTGGAGATTATACGTAATCTCATGTCGGAGGATGGTTCGCTGTGGATCACTATCGATGACAACGAGGCGCACTATCTGAAGGTGTTGTGTGATGAGATTTTTGGTCGTGCTAATTTTGTTGCGAATGTTATATGGCAGAAAAAATTCTCACCGCAAGCAAATGCGGTTTGGCTATCAGATAGCCATGATCATGTAATTGTATATGCAAAATCAAAAGATCTGTGGAGGCCAAATCTGTTGCCACGTAGTGAAGTTGCAGATTCTAGATTCAAAAATATTGATAATGATCCCAGAGGTGCTTGGAGTTCTGGCGACTTCACGATAAGTCTTACCGGTGGACAGCGAGGGGCTCAATACGCAAAGACTGGGCATAGTGAAAACATCTACGAGATTGTGACACCAAGCGGAAGAAGGCTTTATCCTCCCAAAGGTAGATGTTGGGCAGCATCTCAGAAGAAGTTTAAGGAATTAGTTGCGGACAACCGAATTTGGTTTGGGAAGTCAGGCAATAACGTTCCGCGGCTAAAGCGGTTCCTATCTGAAGTCCAGGAAGGAATAGTTGCTATGACAATATGGCCTCGTAACGATGTCGGTGACAATCAAGAAGCAAAAAGGGAGGTGGCTAAATTCAATTCTAGCGAAATATTCTCAACGCCAAAGCCGGAGAAGTTGCTCCATCGCATTTTGGTTCTTGCAACTAATACCGGGGACCTTGTTCTCGACTCCTTCGCCGGCTCCGGCACCACCGGCGCGGTGGCCCACAAGATGGGCCGACGCTGGATCATGGTGGAGTTGGGAGAGCATTGCCACACCCACATCATTCCGCGCATGAAGAAGGTGATCGACGGCGAGGATCCCGGCGGGATTACCAAAGCAGTGAACTGGAAGGGCGGCGGCGGGTTCCGTTATTACCGTCTGGCGCCTTCATTACTGGAGAAGGACAAGTGGGGCAACTGGGTCATCAACCAGGAATACAACGCCGCCATGCTGGCCGAGGCGTTGTGCAAGCTGGAGGGCTTCACCTATGCGCCATCCGAGACCATCTGGTGGCAGCACGGCCACTCTACCGAGCGGGATTTCATCTATGTGACCACGCAGAATCTGTCGGTCAGCCAGTTGCAGGCCCTGTCCGAAGAAGTCGGCGAAGGTTGTAGCCTGCTGGTGCTGTGCAGTGCTTTCCGTGGCATCAGCGCTGCCAAGGCTGCCGAACGGTGGCCGAACCTGACCATCAAGAAGATTCCAAAGGTCGTGCTGTCACGCTGCGAATGGGGTCACGATGACTACAGTCTGAACGTGCAGAACCTTCCACTTTCGGACTCAGATCCAGGGGAAACAAGCAAACCAAAGAAAAAGACCAAAAGGGGTACCGCATCTGGCCAAGCGTCGCTGTTTGGGGAGGATGAAACATGAGCCTGCATGAATATCCAGGATCCCGCTGGTGGAGATTTGATTTTCACTGCCATACTCCCGCGTCCACTGATTATGACAATGAAGAACGCGGCACCCTTGAGCCACATAAATGGCTGTTGGCCTGCATGCGTGCCGGGATCGACTGTGTGGCTGTCACGGATCACAACAGCAGTGATTGGATAGACAAGCTACAAGAGGCTCTGAATACTCTGGATTCAGAAGAAGAGAAACCTGACGGTTATCGTAAACTGATCCTATTCCCGAGTATCGAAATTACTACCTCAGACAATCTTCATATCCTTGCGCTATTTGGTCCACAAACTACTAAGGCAAAGTTGGATGGTCTGTTACATGGAAAGCTGAATTTGACGAATCCGAATAAGCCTAATCACGAGCAAATGTTCAGAGAAAGCGCCAGTACGGTTATTGATGCTATTCAGGGGATGGGCGGCTTGGCGATTGCTGCGCATGTCGACGATAAGAATGGTTTGTTCTATGGCGGAAACGGAGCTGATGACCGTTTTCAATCCAAGGTTGATTTTCGTTCTATTGAATCGGTACTGAAGAAATTAGATGCGTTAGAAGTCAAGGACACCAATAGCGACGCATATACGCATTGCCAGAAGGCACATGAAATAGACCATCTCGCATGTGTTGTCGGCTCCGATTCCCATGGCAGTAACAAGATGGGTACGCGATATACCTGGATCAAGATGTCTTCACCCAATTTCGATGGCCTGAAACTAGCCCTGCTCGATCCAGAATCAGCCATCCGACGTGATGATCAAGTAAGGGACGACCCCCAGCCAATACCGTATCAATGGATTCGTTCGGTAACGTTGGAGAATCTGCATTTGCGAAGAGCTGGAGTCGGCCCTCTAAAGCTTCAGCTAAATCCAGCCTACAATGCAATTATCGGTGGTAGGGGAACTGGAAAGTCTACAGTTTTAGAGTGTATGCGGTTGGCGCTGGGGCGTGCTGATGAGTTAGAGAAACTCGGCAGCGATTCGGAAATCGCCAAGGCGTTTGATCGCTTCCAAAGGCAATACATCCAGCGAGATAGGCCGGGAATGATGCTAGCGGATTCAAAAATCACGGTGGAAGTAGTTAGGGGGCAAGTGGAACACGCCGAGCGATTTCAATATGAGTGGTGTATGCCAACGGATAATCAGCCTGCCATTTCTGTTCGACATTGGGACGAAGCTGTCCAAAATTGGGAAGATACAGGGCTGGATGCGGAGCAGGCACGAGTGGCTTTTCCTATCAAAATCTTTAGCCAAAAGCAGGTTCTCGCAATAGCCAATAATCCGCAGGCTCTTTTAGATTATATCGATGATTCCATAAGAGAAGAAAAGGAAGCCTGGCAGCAGGAATTCAATGAGCGGAAGACTAATCTATTGAAGGCCAGGTGCAGGTTACGCGACTTGCAAACAGAACTGGCGAAAAAGCCGGCTCTGGAACTGGAATATAAGGAGGCAAACCGCAAGGCTGTAGTTTTCAAGAATTCCAACTTCGGACCGCTACTCAAGGCTTACCAGCGCGCCACACAGCAGAAAAGGGCTTTAGATGACTTTCATCAACACCTTGCCAATGATGTTGCACAGTTGCGTAGCGGCATTGAGCAGGCTGAACATCTCCCTGAAACTGAGTTGACTGATTTTGATCCGCAGACAGATTCAGAGCGGGAAGCCCGTGATGCGGCCCTGGTGCTAAAGGCGCAATTGGTTCAACAGTTTGATGTGGTTAAACAGGCCGTATCAACTATGGAGCAGGTGCTCGAACAGGCAGGAACGGCTAAAGACGAAAGCGCCTGGCATAAGGAAAATCAAGCGCATATCGAAAGCTATCAGAAGGAGACAGAACGCCTGAAAGCAGAAGGTATTAACAGTGCCGAGGAGGCATCGAATGCTGTTGCCACAGAGGAGCGATTGAATAAGCAACTGAAGCAATTAAAGAAATATGAAAAGGATTTGGAACAGGCGGAGAAGAGTGTAGAAAAGGCGGCGGATGAGTTGCTCAAGTGCCGTGAACAGTTGACTGAAATCCGCAAACGATTCATCGAACAACTATTTGCACGAAATGACATGTTGAAGGTCAGTCTTCGGACAATGGCGGAGGCCCGGGGAACTGTAGACAAATTTCGGAGCATTCTACGCCTGCCGGATAATGGCTTTCACGACAATATCTGGCAAGACGATGAAGCCGATGGTGATCCAATCGGTATTCTCTGGGATGCTACGAGGCCTGATAGGGCCGCCAGTGTCGGCGAGCGTTTACAGGCGATGCGGGCCGATCTGGAATTCGCTAACAAGCAGATATTGGATACGATTTTACATGGTAAGCTGATTAATCGCCTGAAGGATTTGCCACCGGAGGCTTTCGATGAACTCGCTTGGTGGTTCCCTGAGGATGAAGTTCAGTTGGAATACCGACCTAGCCCGGGTGAGGACTATAAAAGTATCCAGCAGGCCTCCGCTGGGCAGAAGACCGCGGCTATGCTGTCGTTCTTGCTTGCCCATGGTGATGAACCGTTGTTGCTGGACCAACCTGAAGACGATTTGGACAACGCCTTGGTGTCGCAACTGGTAGTCAATCAGTTGCGATTAAACAAAAGTAGACGGCAGTTGGTGATTATCACACACAACGCCAATATTGTCGTGAATGGCGACGCAGAGCTAGTTTCCACTATGAATTTCATAAATGGCCAGATCAATATGGCCTCTTCCGGTGGGCTTCAGGAACAAGCAATCCGGAAGGATGTGTGTCATGTATTGGAAGGGGGTAAAGAAGCGTTCCGGCAGCGTTACAAAAGAATTCTGAAGGATCTGGAGGCTAGAGTATGAATGAGAATTTCCGGATGAATTCACGAGTTCTTAATGCAGTCGCCGGTCGCCTTTCCCTGCGCCCACCTCAGGCCAAATCATTAGAAAAACTAGCCCGTGCCATCGATGCCGCGCCAGATATACGCAGCCATGACCGCGATCTGGAGGCGGTGCTAAATATCCTCAAGTCGGAATTTCCCACGCTGGAGGATTTCGAACGGGAGTTTCCGTCGCTGTGTTTCGCGTTGGCCACTGGTGTGGGCAAGACACGCTTGATGGGGGCGTTTATCAGCTATCTGTACCTGGCCTACGGCTTCAAGCACTTTTTCGTGCTGGCCCCGAACCTGACCATCTATGACAAGTTGATCACGGACTTTACGCCCAACACGCCCAAGTATGTGTTCAAGGGAATTGCCGAGTTCGCTGCCTATCCACCAGAGATTATCACTGGGGACAATTATGAACAGCGCGCGGGTAATTTGAGCCTGCTGTCGCCTGTCGTGATTAACATTTTCAATATTTCCAAGATCAACTCGGAGGTCCGTGGTGGCAAGAGTCCGCGCATTAAGCGGCTGTCGGAGTACTTGGGGGACAGTTACTTTAATTATCTCGCTGAGTTGCCCGATCTGGTGCTGCTGATGGATGAGTCGCACCGGTACCGCGCTAGCGCCGGGGTGCGCGCCATCAATGAGCTGAAGCCTTTGTTCGGCCTGGAACTGACGGCTACCCCCTTCGTGGAATCCAACCGTGGGCCTGTGCCGTTCAAGAACGTGGTGATGGATTATCCACTGGCTCGTGCCATGGAGGACGGTTTCGTCAAAGAGCCAGCAGTAGTTACCCAGCGCGATTTTGACGCCAAACGCCATACGCCGGAGGAGATCGAGAAGATCAAGCTGGAAGACGGCATTCGTGTGCACGAGGCCACCAAGGTGGAGCTGATGACCTATGCGCGTCAGAATGGGGTAAAGACAGTCAAACCCTTCGTGCTCGTGATTGCCCGCGATACCACGCATGCCTCGCAGTTACTGGCGTTGATTCAGTCCGAGGTCTTCTTCGAGGGCCGTTACCGCGACAAGGTGATCCAGGTGGATAGCAGCAAGACGGGCAAGGCGGAGGAGGAGATGATCGAGCGGCTGCTGGCTGTGGAGAGCGAGGTCGAACCCACCGAGATAGTGATCCACGTCAACATGCTTAAGGAAGGCTGGGATGTGACCAATCTCTACACCATCGTACCGTTGCGGGCCGCCAACGCACGCACGCTGATTGAGCAGTCCATCGGCCGTGGCCTACGTCTGCCATACGGAAAGCGCACGGGGGTGAGCGCCGTGGATCGGCTCAATATCATTGCCCATGATCGCTTTCAGGAGATCATCGATGAGGCTAACCAGGGAGATTCACCCATTCGGCTAAAACAGGTGATTTTGGAAGCACCGGACAAGGACGAAGGTAAAGTAAGCGTGACTGTGAGCTCCAGCGCTGAGGAAGCGTTGGGCCTGACCGAGCCAGAAGCGACTGTGGCCAGTGGAAAGCACTATGAATTGAAGTCCGAGGAACTCACCACACCGGTGTTTACCAAGGAGGCAGAAAAACAGGCCGCGCGTGCAGTACTGGACGTGATCCACGAACTGGAGAAGCAACGCGACAAGGTGCCGACCAGCCGAGCCTTGAGTCAGCCCGAGGTGCATCAGGCCATCGTGGAACAGGTCAGGGAACGGCTGACCCCGGTGCAGGGTGAATTGTTGGAGACGGAATCCGTGGATCTCGGAGAAGTGGTTGCCAAGACCACTGAGATGGTAGTTCAGAAGATCATCGACATTCCGCGTATCGCTGTGGTACCGACGGGTGAAGTCACGGTGGGTTTCGACCCCTTCATTCTGGATATGAGTGGCTTGAATCTGCAACCGGTCGATCGTGAGTTGGTGATTCAGAATTTGCGCACCAACGAGCAGGAAACCCTGGCCTCAGAAGTAGGGATCACTGAAAAACGCCTGGAAGACTATATCGTTTATGCGCTGGTGGATTTCGACGATATCGATTACCACGCACACGCCGATTTGCTCTACGACTTGGCTGGCCAGGCCGTGCAGCATTTCCTGAGCTATCTATCCGAAGACGAGGCCCGAGCCGTACTGGACCATAACCGGCGCCTGATTGCCGACAATATCCACGCCCAGATGATGGAACACTTCTGGGAGAAGGCTTCAGGGTATGAGGTGCAGGTAAGCCGAGGGTTTACTGCATTGAAACCTTGTAACTACACGGCCTCGGAAAAACATCCGGTCAGAAATTACCGTGAAACGGTGGAGGACAAAGGCCATATCAAACAGATGCTGTTTGGCGGCTTCAAGAAGTGTCTTTACCCCTTGCAGAAATTCGACTCGGATACTGAACGGCGCTTTGCCGTCATCCTGGAGCGGGATGCGGAAAAGTGGTTTCGGCCGGTAAAAGGGCAGTTTCAGATATATTACAAATATGGCACTGAACAGCCGGAATATGTGCCGGACTTTGTGGCCGAAGCTTCTGATGCCATCTACATGGTGGAGACCAAGGCCCGATCAGATATGGGTGATAGTGAAGTAAAGGCCAAGGCGGAAGCAGCTATGAGGTGGTGCCGACATGCATCGCAGTATGCGGAGCAACACGGAGTTAATAAACCCTGGCTGTATCTGGTGGTGCCCCATGATGAAATCAATGAGTCACGGCGGTTGGTGGATTTTTCCAGGTTTGCATGGAAAGAGTGAATATAAAATCCAAATTTGGGTGAATCAAAGTGGAAAATAGGGTTGTTGCTGGTGATGAATGGTGAGAAGGTGTTTGTGAGGGGTGCTTTCTACGCTGGCGTCTATCAAACCTGGATTTGATCTTATGGCTTTTCGTTTCTGGCGCCGTATAAAGATCGCCCCCGGTGTAACGCTCAATTTTAGCAAGTCGGGCGGGTCCCTCTCATTCGGGCCGCGCGGGGCGAAGTTCACTATCGGTCCGAGAGGCAAACGGGCCACGTTGGGTGTTCCAGGAACGGGCCTCTTCTATACGACGATGCTTCCAAGCGGGAGGTCGGGTACCAGGAGAAGCGCATCCTCCTCTCAGCCGGCTGCCCCAAAGGTCCGTCCCGAAGACCGCCTAACACTTGGCTTTTTCAAGCGGCTCATCATACCGGACGAAGAGGAAGCCTTGGTGGACGGTTGTCGGGAGTTGGTCCTCGGCAATGACGAGAAGGCCCTCGAACACCTCAAGAAAGTCGTTCACCTGGCCGACGGCGCCTACCTTGCCGGTTTCCTGGCGCTCAAGAAGGAGCGGTTGGAAGAAGCTGCGAACTACTTGGCGACCGCTGCCGAAAAGCACCACCGCTTAGGCCGTTACTTCGCCAAGTACGGTATCTCCGCCACTATGAGTCTGCCGATCACCGATGAAGTGACCGCCCATGTGGGACCTGATCTTCGTGGTGTGCTGCTTGGATTGGTGGAAGTGTACCAGCTCCAGGAACGTTGGGATGCCGCAATCGAGTGTCTTCAGAGACTGCGAAGACTGGAGCCTGATGATGTGGTCGTCAAATTGTCCCTCGCCGAGCTGTTGATGGATGCTTATCCAAATGATAGGGAAACCTGTCGAAAGGTGATCCGTCTGGCGGAAGGCATTGAGAACGAGACCCCGGTCCATGCAACGCTGTTGTTGTACAAGGCCAGGGCTCTGTACGGCTTGGGGCTGTATGAAGCTGCCCGTGATGTGCTGACCCAGACGTTGCGCCGCAAGAAAGACCGATCCGACGAGTTGCTTCTGGCACTGCGCTATGAGCGGGTGCGGGTGTACGAAGAGCTGGGGCAACGCAAACGGGCTCGCAGTGAGTTGGAAAAGCTGTATGCAGAGTCCCCGGATTATGAAGACGTCGCGCTGCGACTCGGAATCCGGTAGGTAGGCCGCCTTTCCAGCTTAGAGTGCCTCACAGCCCCCTCCATAGCGGGGCAGTGCCCAATTCCTGGCGTGCGAGGGGTTGACCGGCATTATTCCGGGGCGTGTCTGGTGGAGCGGTGCATAACCACTTGAATACCACCTAGCCGTCACTGGCGGCCGATCTGACTGCTGGCTGCTGCCAGGTGCGTTTGATATGGCGGAAACATTAAAAATCAAGTAAAAACAAACAGATAGTGTCTAATTGTCAAGCAGTTGGGGCCTAAATACCACATAAAACATACAAGAAATTGGCTGAGAAAAATGTTGAAATTCCTAAAGAAATTCCACAATATGGCACTATATATGGTGTCACATGTCGGCTAAACTGATATACACAGAGGTCGTCGAGA
>CAZIBE010000096.1:0-14686 GCA_964536685.1 uncultured Calditrichaceae bacterium
CCGGAATCCAGGCAAAACGATTTAAATAATTCTAATTATGTTCAAATGGTCATTTGTATTACTAATAAAAAAGGGGCTTTTCAGCCCCTTTGCGGTCTTATTCATCTCCCATGAAAGGATAGGTCCAATCTTCCGGCGGCGCCATAGTTTCTTTAATGGTACGGACGGTCATCCAGCGTAATAGATTCAAAGCGCTGCCGGCTTTGTCGTTAGTGCCGGAAGCCCGGCCGCCGCCAAAGGGCTGCTGACCGACCACCGCTGCGGTAGGTTTATCGTTGATGTAAAAGTTACCTGCCGCGTTACGCAGCTTGTCGGACATCTTGATCAAAGCCTGGCGATCCTGCGCCCAGATGGCGCCGGTCAGGGCATAGGGCGATGTGGTATCGCATAATTCCAGCGTTTCGTCAAATTTATCATCGTCGTAAACATAGATAGTCAGCACCGGACCAAAGATTTCTTCTGCCATGGTCTTAAAACGCGGATTGGTAGTCACGATGGTCGTCGGCTCAATAAAGAAGCCTTTGGAATCGTCGTAGTTCCCGCCAGTGATAATTTCCGCTTCATCCGATTCTTTGGCATATTTGATATAGGCTGTGATACTCTCAAAGGCGCCGCGGTCGATGACCGCCGTCATAAAGTTGCGAAAATCATCGGGCTGCCCCATCTTGATTTTAGCCACCTCAGCCACATACTGTTCCCTGAAATCGCTCCACAACGATTGGGGAATGTACATACGCGAAGCGGCCGAACATTTTTGTCCCTGATATTCAAAAGCGCCGCGAATGGCCGCTGTTACCAAAGGTTTAACTTTAGTGGAGTTGTGTACGAAAATAAAATCCTTACCGCCTGTTTCGCCGACAATGCGCGGATAGTATTTAAGTTTGCTGATATTGTCGCCCACCATGCGCCACATGCTTTGAAATGTATTGGTAGAACCGGTAAAATGGATTCCGGCCAGATGCGGACTGGTTAAGGCCGGTGTGCCCACCTGAGCGCCGCTGCCCGGCACAAAATTGATCACGCCGTCGGGCATGCCCGCCTCTTTAAAGAGCTGCATCAAAAAGTAGGCCGAATACACGGCGCTTGACGCCGGTTTCCATAACGATACGTTACCCACCAGCGCCGGAGCGGTTGGCAGGTTGCCGGCAATGGACGTAAAATTAAAAGGCGTAACGGCAAAGATAAAACCCTCCAGCGCACGGTATTCCAAACGGTTCCAGAATCCCGGCGGCGAATAAGGCTGTTCTTTCATCAACTCAGCCATGAAATACGCGTTGAAACGCCAGAAATCGACCAATTCAGCCACAGCGTCTATTTCCGACTGGTAAGCTGTTTTTGATTGGCCCAGCATAGTAGCGGCGTTCAGCGTGTAACGCCACGGACCGGCCAGCAAATCAGCCATTTTCAAAAAGACAGAAACGCGGTGTTCCCAGGGCATTTCCGCCCATTCCTTGCGCGCCTCCAGCGCGGCGTCGATGGCCATCTGCACTTCTTCTTTACCGGCTTTATGATACACGCCCAATTTCAAATCATGGTTATGCGGGGTATGCATTTCGGCGGTTTTGCCGGTACGGATTTCCTTTCCTCCGATGATTAAGGGCACTTCGATTTGCTGCGATTGCAGCTCAGCTAACTTTTTCTTCAGCGCTTCCCGTTCCGGAGTTCCCGGAGCATAGCTATATACCGGTTCGTTCTTGGGCTCCGGCACTTTAAAATAGGCATTGGACATAAGGCACCTCCTTAATATATATTTCTGCTGCTAACAAAACTTTTCTTCTCTATTTGATCTTCTGTATTATCTCACTCTCACTCTCACTCTTACTCTGAAAATCAGATTAAGAGTAAGAAAAAAGCATCATCGCCGTAAATCAAACGTTCTTGTTTTTAAGATTACTCAAAAAAACAGAGTAAGAGAAGAGCCTACGACAAGCTCCGTAATTCATAGCACAACGCCCAAATATAAAAACAAGCGAGCGAATAAAGCAACCCAAAAGCATCTTTTTTTCTGTTAATTACTTTATGTTTTTAAACGTCTTAAAAGAGTAATTGTATATATACGATCACATTCATATTTATGCCCATATTACAAAGGATGGGCCAGCACCACCGTATCTTTATACTCTTTCAAGATTCCCTGTCGATCGTTAAGGAGCTGAATAAAAACGATGTAAATTCCCATGCGCAGCGCCTGCCGCTGATCGTCGCGTCCGTCCCAGACCACACTAAGCGTTGCTCCGGTAAAACGGTCGTTGAGCAGGGTACGTACCTTGCGTCCCGAAACAGTATAAATTTCCACCCGCGCCCGGGCGGCATTTAAATCTTGCTTCAATTCAATCACCGTATGGTCTTCCCTGCCGTCGCCGTCCGGCGAAAAGGGATTGGGTGAAATGTGCAGACTAACCTGATGCTTTCCCATTGGCGCAAAGATGCTGTTCGTCCGTCCCGGCGTAGCGCCCTGCCCGCTGACACACGGTCCCCAGTTTTCTGCCAGGCGGCTGTCCAGCGCCACATTGATGCGCTCCAGCGAAGGATAGCGCCACTCCTCTCCTTCCAGCCAGTCTTTTGTATACGGCGCCTGTTCCAGCCAGCCGCCGGCCGGGGTAAGTAAATACAGTACATCGGCGTCGTTGTTCAGCGTGGGCAGATGCGGCAGGATAATCAGCAAAGAATCGGCAATAGTGTACCAACTGCGGATGGCAGACGATTTGGTCAGCACTTTGAACTGCCCGGGATGCAAAACAACCGGACTATCGATTTGAGCCGTGTCTTTTTCGTCGCATATGCTCCAGCCTAACAGCCCCACATCTTCAGCGCCGTCATTGTACAGTTCAATCCACTCCGGCTCGTCCTTTTGCGTAAGAAATTTGATTTCGTTGATGTGCAGCGTTCGCCGGCTTTCGCAAACGCGTATTTCCTTCGAAATAATATTATTAAAAGGATTTTCATCGCCCGGGCTCTCCAGCGCCGCCGTTAGCCAAAAGATTCCGGCATTTTGCGGCTGCCAGTCAGACGCCGCCGTAATTTGCCCGTCAACTTCAACAGCGGGTATCAGGACGCTATCTATTAACAGGATTTCATCGTTCTGTCGCAGACTGTCGTGATGGGCGTCGACAAACAACTGAACACGCACAGAATCAGAAAATGTTTGTAATCCCATGTTTTGCAGCGTACACCCTACATGCACCTGTTGTAAGGTCTGCACAAAAATATCCGGATGCCAGCTTAAAGAGGCGCTGTTAAAGCCCAAATCGTAATCGTAGGGCGTTACCGAGTTTCTTTTTCCGGGTGTGCCGCCTAAAATCAGGGCGTCCGCCCAGTTGGTGGAATCGTTACTGGCCGTCATGAAAATCTTTTCATCGGAGTAGCCGGGAATATTCCCTACGGAGTACGTGTAAATCTGCACTTCATTGCCGCTACTGTCCATTAACGTCAGACGCTCGGCTACAGAGTTGCTCAATCCGTTGCTGCCAAAGGCCTTGTCGCTGATAGTCAAAATCAGTGCATCGTCGGGAATAACGTCGTCGTAACGGCCGGATGCGCTAAAGTAGCTGGCGTCTAAAATTACGCCAAATTGCTGCGGCGCCAGTTTAAGGCCAAAGCCGGCGGCAGTCAGGTTGTCGGCGGAAGTCCCGTCGCTGAATTGCCAACCGGTTAAATCTACCGTGTCCGTCAATGATGTGTTGAAGATTTCCACGAACTCGTCGTGATAATCGCTGCCGGGCACATCGTACATCACCTCGGAAAAGATAACTTGCCCAAAACAAAGAGTGGTGAAAATAAAAAGAAGTGAAAAAAAGAAAATAACTTTTTTCATCGGCCTGATCCGTTAAGGTTCGTTTTACCATTGATCCACTAAAACGCAATCCTTTAGCCAAACCGGAAAAAATCCTTTTAGACCGGAAGCTTAACCAAATAATAATTTAAAATAAAACAAAGGCGAACGCAGCTTTTGGCGCATATCCAAATTACTGAACATGGCCGAAAATGTTTCCTGCAGAGCTTTGTTCGTATTGAGTCGGTTAAAAAGAAAATTGAACAGCCAGGGATATCCGGCCAGACGGCGGATATTCAGATTTACCTGAAATTCCCGCGCCAGTCTGGTATTGATTTCATCGTCGTATTGTGTTAAAAAACCGGCGGAAAAATCGTCCTCAATTAACGCATTGGCCGCGGTCTGCGCCGCCAAGCGTCCGCTTAAAATCGCATTGCCGACGCCCTCGCCGGTAAAGGGATCGATCAGCGCCGCGGCGTCGCCGGTTAACAGAAAACGCTCGCCGGAAAGAGGATAGTTAAAGGAGCCGGCCGGTAATCCCCAGCCGGAAACGGGACCAATCTGTTCTGCCTCCCGAAAGCGTTCTTTTAACTCCGGATGTTCGCTAATGGTCTGCTGCAAAAGCCGGCGCAGGTTTAGCTTACGCCGCCGCACATCGGCGCTGAGTAAGGTTAGGCCCACATTGGCGCGTTGTCCGGGCAATGGGAAAATCCAAAAATAGCCGGGCAGCAGTTCTTTTGTAAAATGCAGTTCAATATAGTTTTGCGCGTGCAGGCCTGTTACATTTCGGTAGTAGGCGCGGATGCCGGCCAGATTGTGTTCCGGCGGAACGCGCAAACCAATTAAATTTTTAGCCGCCGCCGAGTGCGCTCCGTCGGCGGCAATGAGCAATTTGGTTTTACACAAGTAGCGCTGTCCATCATGTTCAATTTGCAGCAGAATCCCGTCTTTCTGAAGCGTGATCATCGTTACCGCAGAGCCGGTGCGCACATCGGCAAAAGCCGGATCAAGATGACTAAAAAGAAACTGGTCAAAATCCCTGCGCGCGGCGATGAAGCCCGGCGGCAGGCCGTCTTTTAATTGTCCGTCCTTGTAGGGCAGCAGAACATCTTTGCCGTTGGGCGCCACAAAACGAACGCCCCAGCTATCTAAAAAGATATCTTTGCGCGCAGCCATTTCCTGCACTAAACGCTGGTCCATCTGTAACAGTTGATGCACCACCTTACCGCTTAAACCGTCGCCGCAAATTTTATCGCGGGGGAAGGCGCTTTTTTCGAATACGATATGCGATATGCCGGCTTTACCGAGACAAATGGAGGCGCTGCTGCCGGCCGGCCCGGCGCCCACAACGGCTACATCGGTTGTAAGTATGTTTTGCTGTTCACTCAAAGATCAACTCCGCGGATGAAAAGTTTTATATTCCTGTTGTAAAAAATGACGATCCAAATGGGTGTAAATTTGCGTGGTGCTGATATCGGCGTGCCCCAGCATTTCCTGCACGGCACGCAAATCGGCGCCGTTTTCCAGCAGATGCGTGGCAAAGGAATGGCGAAAGGTGTGGGGATGTATTTCCTTACGAATGCCGGCCTGCTGCACATAGCCATGCAAAATCTTCCAAAAGCCCATACGCGACATGGCTGTACCGCGCACGCTGAGGAAGAGGACGCCCTCCGAACGCTTTTTTTTATCCAACAGCGGGCGGGAGCGTTCCAAATAATCTTTAATCCATTGCAAAGCATTATCGGAGATAGGCACCAACCGTTCCTTACTGCCTTTGCCGAAAACGCGGATAATATTCTGCTCAAAGTAGACGCCCGAACGTTGCAATCCTAAGAGTTCGGAAATACGTAAACCCGAAGCATAGAGCGTTTCCAGCATGGCGCGGTTGCGCAGCCCTAACGGCGTGGAAGTATCGGGCAGGCTGAACAGTTTTTTCACTTCCTCGTAAGTGAGCACCGAGGGCAGATGTCTGGCTAACTTGGGGCGGTCAACGCTTTCCGTGGGATCATTATCCATTATATTTTCGCCGTTGAGGAAGCGGTAAAAGCCTCGGATGGAGGACAGGTTGCGGGCCACGCTGGCGGAGGAAAGCCCCATTTCACTCAAAAGACGAATCAGACGGTGAATATGCTGCGGATGCGCTTGCTGCGGTTCAGCAATACCGATGGTTTTTAAATAATTCAGAAAACGGCGCACATCGCGCAGGTAGGCGTCAACCGAATTGGGAGAAAGATTTTGTTCAAATGAAAGGTAACTGCGGTATTGACGAAACAACTCGTCCATTATTTTGTATTATCTTTTTCTAATAAAGGTTCGGTAAGCGATAAAGCGATGCCCGAGAGCATTACTTCCGGAGCCAGTTTTTCGAAATCGCCGGAAAGCAGGCTGGCGTCCACATTAGTAAACACCGAACAGCCGGCTTGTTTTTCAACCACGATACCGGACAGACGACCGCCGTGCTGCCCGAAAAAGGTGACTTCGCCTAAAAAATCGCTGGCCACAAAACCCGAACAAAAATGTAGTTGGATGTGCGAATTAGGCGTAAAAATGGAAATAAGGTTGCCTTTTTTGTCGCCGATTTGAATATCCGGATAGATTTCGATGCTCAGGCGGCGCCCTTCTTCTTCGCCTTCCATTACGGCGCGGTACATGTCGCCTTTTTTATTGAATGTGGTCTCTAATACTTTTTCTATTTCTGAAATCTTTTCCGGCGTAAAAGAAAATTTCATTACGGCTCCAATGCGTAATAATCGGATTACCAAGTTTGAATGGATTAAATTAGCAAATTGATCGACAGCCGTCAAATTATTCAGAAAGATCACCGACGTCCCCTGCGAATCCTTACCGGATTCGTAAGGATTAAAAACTCAAGAGCAAGGAATAAAATTCCAACAAGTTCGGTATCCCCGCGAAACAGGCTGTTGCGGATTAACTATTTTTGCCCAGGGCAATTATAAGGAGTGGGTATTCATTTTACACCGACTTAAAAGCCGGGGCATTCATCGGATTATTGACAAATTACACAATCTGGATAGCCCCGATATTTTGCTTGCATCCCGTTTATGGGGAGCTCGGGGTTCATAGTTCCTTCTCCGATTAACGGGCTTTAGCCCAAAATGATATCTATCTGCAACAGCCTCAAAGGCGGGAAAACAGAAATCAGGAGTATCGCCGCTTACAAGACTGGACGCCCGATTAGGCCGGGCATGCACAGAAATTTTACGCACTTTCCATTCGCTCTCACTTAATGCGTGCGGGAATCTCCTTGGGCACGCCGGACATTTTCATCAGTTCGGTGGTAATATGGCCGACTACCACTTTGCTGGTCATCTGTACGGGGATTTTGTACTGGTCGTCGGTTAACCAGATTTTTAAGCGTCCTTTTTGCTTAAAGATGCCCTCCCCTTTGAGCAGCGGCTCGATAACCAGACAGCGGAATTTCCCGGCCTCCACTTTGATGGTTTCGCGGCGGTAAGTTTTGATTTCCAGATTGTAAATCTTTTTGCGTTCGTGACTGGTTAAATAGACTGATTTTCCGGGCACTAAAGTTTGTGTGCGCAGATAATAAAAAGCCGATAAAATGTCGTAGACATTGGCCGGAATGCGCACGGGATATTTTTCCCGTTTGCGTACGCGCATATCCTTTTTGTAACGGACAAACTCCACCAACGCCAGAGAATCCTGCGGATCGTATTTAACGAACAGATCGGCTTTGTACGTACCTTCGCGTAATTTTTTCTCGAAATAGAGCGGGCGTAATGTTGCCGGTTCCACAAAAACATTTACCACATCATCCACAGAGTAAATCCAGTTGAAGGCCGGCACGCTTACGGCGGTAGTCTGGATGTGTATGGCCGGCGCTTCCTTGTACTTTTCCAGACCCACCACACGCATGTGCGCCGTTCCGGCTTTGATAAATCCGTAACGGATTTTAAAGGTTAGGTCTTCACCTAATTGAAACGGCCGCTCAACAGCGTTTAGGCTGTCTGTTTGGGCGAGCAATTCGCTCTGCGCGAAAAGGATCAACAAAAATAAAAAAAGGCGCATATATCTCATTGCCAAACCCATCCTGTTATTCACATATCATTGCCCGCAATTTTCGGAAACGTTACGCTTCCTCTTTTTGCAGTAGTTGATTTTCGTACAAATTTTTGTACGTAGCGCTGCGGGCAATCAGCTCTTCATGGCTGCCGATGCCCTCAATGCGCCCGGCATTCAGCGCAATAATTTTATCGGCATTTTTAATGGTGGACAGGCGGTGAGCGATGACCAGCACGGTACGACTTTCCAGTAAATTATCGACGGCCTCCTGCACCAGCCGTTCGGATTCCGTATCCAGCGACGAAGTGGCTTCATCTAAAATCAGAATGGGCGGATTTTTAAGGATAGCGCGGGCAATGGAAATACGCTGTTTCTGTCCGCCGGAAAGACGCATGCCCTTCTCGCCGATGGGCGAATCCAGGACCTGGGGCATCTGACGGATAAACTCCCAGGCATTAGCCACGCGGGCGGCGTGGATGATATCCTCTTCGCGCACGTTTTCCAATCCGTAAGCGATGTTGTTGCGGATGGTATCGTTGAATAAAATCGTATCCTGCGTAACGATGCCGATTAGCCGGCGCAGACCGCGTAGTTTGACCTGACGAATATCGCGGCCGTCGATGGTTACTTGACCGCTGCGCGGCTGGTAAAAACGGGGCAGCAAGTTGGCCAGTGTGGTTTTTCCTGAACCGCTCGGTCCGACAATGGCTACCATCTCGCCTTTGTTGATGGTAAAACTGATATCTTTAAGTACATCGCCTTCTTTTTCATCATAGGAAAAAAAGACGTTGTCATAAACAATGTTCCGGGAAAAGGAAGAAAGTTCCACGGCGCCCGGAGGGTCGTACACTTCTTCTTCGGTATCGAGCACGGTGAAAATACGTTCGGCGGCAGCCAAACCGGATTGGATGGAATTATTCACTCCGGAGAGATCTTTAAGCGGCTGGAACATGGTAAATAGAAAGATGAGAAAGCGGACAAAATCCTCGGCCGTTAAACCGGAATGGGAGTAGACCATATTGCCGCCGTACCACAGCAAAAAGACCAGCAACGATACATAAACCGTTTCGTTAAGGGGTGAAGTTAGATACTGTAATTTATAGCGGCGGAAGGTTTTTTTGAAATACTGGCTGTTGGATTTAGCGAACTGCCGCTCCTGCACATTTTCGTTAGCAAAGGCTTTAACGATGCGTATACCGGTAATAGCCTCCTGAAATTTTTCCGTTACATCAGCCACCTGCTGCAACACGCGTCGGCTGCGGCGGCGCATGCTCTGGCCTATTTTGGTCATCATAAAGGCGCTTATAGGAATGATTATGAAAGTAACCAGAGCGAGTTTCCAGCTGATCATAAACAAAATAAGCACATTGGCTATAATCTGTACCGGAGACAGCACCATTTTACCAAAGCTGGTATCCAGCACCATATTGATGGAGTTTACATCGTTAAACATGATGGAATTTAACTCGCCGGTATGATGCTTTTGAAAATACAAGAGCGGCAGGCGAATCATCTTGTTGTGCAACTTGTCGCGAATGTTGACAATCACTTTAAGCTGAATATAATTCAGCAGAACGCGTCGCCCGTACAAGGTGATGTTTTTCAGAAAAAAGGTTAAAAAGATTAAAAAGCAAACCACAACCAGTGTTTTCTGGCGCGTATCTTGAATAAGATAGTTCTTAATCTGCGTTTTGACTGAATTGTAAAAGCTTACGCTCTTCTGCGATAGTTGCAGCATCTGTTCGGCAGAATTTTGCACTGCTGCAGTTGAATCCGGCGCCGCAGCTGCGGTTTGCTGATTAACTACCGCCGGATCGAATAATTCCTTGATAAAATCGACTGAAATCCACAGAGAAAGATTATTAAACAGCACATAGAACAACGTCAAAATGATCGCTACGCTTAACTGTTTCCAATATGGTTTTATGAAGCTAAGAATTTTTAAGTATAATTGCATCTGCCGTCATTACCTTTGAAAAATTATTTGTTTATTTAAAAGGAATGTACAAGCATTCGCTAAATAATTCAATAGGCGTCTAAATAGCCTTGATTTATTGAGGATGATGCCCGTAATCCTTTTCTCCGGCAGTTACGGCAAAGGGCAGGTAGTTTTCCTTTGGCGGCAGCGGACAGGTGGCGTAGGGCGTAAAAGCGCAGGGCGGATTGTAGGCTTTGTTAAAATCGATATAGGTTACTCCCCCACTGTGGGGTTTGTCAATTTCCAAAAATCGTCCCGCGTGGTAGGTTTCCCGGCCGTTGGTGCCGTCGGCAAAAATGGTAAAAAACTGTGGATCGTTTTCATCAGCCAGTACCACCAGGCGGTAACGCGTGCCCCGGTGTTCAAATTCCAGCACGCCCGGAGCGGCTTCATCGACTACCGTACCCAGCACGGTGGGCACAGCCACGGTTTGCGGCGCCGAAAAAGGAATAAACTTAGCTCTAACGCGCCAGGCACGGCTTACAGGAAAGCGCTTGACGCCGGTAAAATGCTTAAGCGTGTAATTTTCGCTGTCCTTGAGGCGTATGCCATACTGATTCCCGCGTTTGATGACGTACCAGCTCAGGCTGCCCCAATGTAAAATAGTCGGTTTCCCCTGCAGATCGTTGCGCAATTCCGTGTGTTTCAGAAGTACGCCGTTCACGGTTACGGCAACGGAGTCGGCAATGACGGCGGCGGCCTGCCCCTTATGCAGAATTATTTTCCCAATATAAGCCGGGGCTTTGCCCGCAGGAAAAACAATATCGTTCTGCGGCGCGCTGCCAAAAGTGTTTACGCCCTCTTTCAGCCAATACAAACCGGCCAGGCTCAACCAACTGTCGGCTGCTTTAAGGCGTTCGATGCGCTTTTGATGCCAGCGATCGACCCGCTCTGAATAACCGGAAACGGCATCGTTTTTTTCGCAGGCGGTCAAAATCATAATAGTAGCCGCTGCAATAATTATTAAGCTTCTGACAGCAAAAGATGATTTCATATTTCTTCCTGTTTTTTGTTTTTAATAAAGGACGTTCTGCCGGTAGAAAACCACAATTCCTGTTTGAATAATTCCCGGCAGATAAAATTACGCACTTTTGCCGGTAAATTCTACTTTAAAAAAATCGGGCCAATTTGCCTAATATTACCTGAGCCGCAAAAGGTAATCCGTTGTTTTAACAGCATGCGTAAGGACGAAAAGTATTCCCTCTACGGGCGATGAATATCATAAATTACCCGCTAATCAGCGCGGTGCAATCTGCAGTTAGCGATCAATGTTGAGTCTGCTCTAAAAACCAGTTTTTGTTATTTTCCCATCGGGACCACTTTCGTGGCGAATCCCGATTCATCGGGATGAGAAATCTTATATCCTCAATAAAAACAATAGATTTCTCGTCGCCTTGCTCCTCGCGGCAAAGGCCGTCCCGTTTTCCGCCACGGAGTGATCCCTACGGGAAAGGAGCCGCTTCGTGGTGGGAAAATGACAGTGAGAGACCTTTTTAGAGTGAACTCATGATTGCCAACTAGTTATTACAGCTCGGGATAGACCCCACGCAAATCCCGGTTAAGCCTCTTTTTTAAATATTTTTTCCGGTTTCTATTTCCTTTTTACAGAAGGACGCTATTTTTTTAAGAAAGAGTAAGATTAAGAGGTAGAAGTAAGAGCGGGAAGTAATGAGCAATTTCAGCTCTATTAGTTTGATATTCCTGCCTGATTCACCTGCACACTATAAAGAATTAGCATACTTCTTTTTTTAAAGATCGGATAGTATTAGCCGATAATATTTTTCTGTTTATAAACTTAAAGCAGAACTTTGAGATAGTGGTTTAGTTTTTTAAATCATTTGATTGCGCTACCCTTTTCACTTTAAGAGGAAAATTGTTACCATTAAACCTGCATTAAAAAAAGAAAACTAAATTAAATAAATTTCGTTTTGTATAATTTTAAAACCAATTTTTCTTCCATAAATAATGGAAACAACGCATTCAGCTTTCTGGAGAGCTCATAGACGTTCAGGGATTAATATATTTTGAAAGAGAAGGTAATGACTAATTTTTTACACCCCTTTACCATTCATTTTATGGAAAATTATCCGGACGCCATTATTTGGGTTGACAAACAAGGAAAAATTGTTCATGTCAACAAACAGTCCATTAAGGAATTCGGCTATTCAAAAAAGGAATTTAGAAGCCTCACAGTGGAAGATCTGATTCCGCAAAATTTACGGAACAAACATATTTACCACCGGCAGCGCTACAATATAAAACCCTCGCACCGGCCCCTGAACACAGGCATGGAATTAATTGCGATGCATAAAGACGGCTCGGAATTTCCGGTGGAAGTCAGCCTGAATCCGGCAAAGCTCGAAGAAACCCATATCGTTTTATGCGTGATTCGCAATATTGCCACAAGGAAACAGGCCGAAAGAAAATTACGGGATATAATGGACACGGTGCCTGTGGGCATTGCCGCGACCACAATAAAAGGTGAAATTATTGAAATAAACCGTCAGATGCTGGAAATGTTAGGCCTTTCAACGCTGGATGAATTGCAAAAATATGGCATAGAAAGCTTTATTGCGGATTTCGAAAAAGTGCAAAATGACTTTTGGCGTTCCATAAAAGAGAATAAAATTTTTAATTACGAAGCGCACATAAAGCCCCTAAACGGCCCGCCCAGATTTGTCTCTGTTAATACGTTGCTCAAAGAAGAAAATAACGAACCGCAGCTTTTAAGCACAGTTATTGATATCACCGAGCAAAAGTCAGCCGAAGAAAAACTTCGCCAATCCGAAAAAAAGTACCGAAAATTTTTCGACGAAGATTTAACCGGCGATTTTATTAGCAATTGTAAGGGCGATATCTTATTGTGCAACGCATCGTTCGAAAAGATTTTTAAAATTCCAAAAAATGCAGCCATTAAAAGACCCAATATTAGCGACTATTATAAAAATATCGATGAATGGCAAAATATCTGCCGGATGTTGAAAAAAAATCTGCTCCTTAAATTATATGAGTCAGAGATGCTCGATTATGAATCGAACACGCGCCACATCATGCAAAATCTGTCTGCCGACCTGGATGAAAACGGAAACATCAGAACGATTCGCGGCTATATCATAGATATCACGGAACACAAGGCGCTGGAACACAAACTGAACATGGCTCAAAAAATGGAAGCCATTGGCAAATTAGCCGGCGGCGTGGCGCACGATTTCAACAATTTGTTAACAGTAATCAACGGATATTCCGAAATACTATTAACGCGCTTAAACAAAAACGATCCGATGCACCATGATATCGAACAAATCCTTAAAGCAGGGCAGCGGGCTGCCGGACTAACCACACAGCTTTTGGCCTTCAGCCGCAGGCAAGTCATCCGCCCCAGAGCTATTCAGCTTAACTCCGTGGTAAATGACATGCAGAAGATGCTGAGCAGACTGATCAACGAAAACTCCGTAATCACTTTAAGACTGGAAGAAAACCTGGAAAAGATAAAAGCCGACCCCAATCAAATGGAACAAATACTTCTAAATCTGGTAGTCAATGCGCGTGACGCTATGCCCTTTGGCGGACAAATCACTATCGAAACCTTTAATTATATGTTCCAGCATGGGGCGATAGAGTCTCACAACGATATCATGCCATCAGGAAGCTATACAGGTCTTGCCGTCAGTGATACGGGCAGCGGTATGGATAAAGAAACAATGAAACATATTTTTGAGCCCTTTTTTACCACCAAGGCAAAAGGCGAAGGTACGGGATTAGGTCTGGCCACTATTTACGGCATCGTTAAGCAGAATAAAGGGTTTATCTATGTTTACAGTGAACCGGGAATCGGCACTACATTCCGTATCTATTTCCCCCAAATAGAAAAATATGAAGAAGAACAATTTGAGCAGAAGGCGCCTGTATCCCACTTATCAGGAAATGAAACGGTTTTAATCATCGAAGACGATCCGGATGTTTTAGATATTTCCGTAACTTTTATTAGTAATTTCGGTTATAGCGTGCTTACTGCAGGAAATGCAAATGAAGCACTCACGGTTTTTAAGAAACACAGAAGAGAAATCGATCTAATCATTAGCGATGTAATTATGCCCGGAATGAGCACACAGGATTTAGTGAAAGAACTGGTAAAAATAGAACCGCTGTGTAAACTGTTGTTTGTTTCCGGTTATACTGATGATGCTATTGCCAGACATGGTGTATTGGCCCCTAATGTCGCCTTTCTGCAAAAACCGTTCTCTCCGGAGGATATCGGCAAAAAAATACGCGAAGTGCTGGATTCCAATATCTACACTATCGGCAATTTTCAACTCTAAGCAAAAATATTCAAATGGTATAATCACATAAAACTAACTTACCCCGGAGTAAGTTGAAAATGCCGATTTACCGGCGCCTCGGGGGTCACGCCGGTAGCCCGTCGGGAGACTGGTCCGCCTGTCGGCGTGATCTACCGACTGATATTAAACCCGAACATCTAAAATAACCTGGAAACTGGAACCGGGATTAATTAGCTCCCCCCACGTCTTGCTCCTGTTCCTGCTCCCTGCTTTTGATATTTAAATTTTTCATCATGGGTCTGAATATTGCCACAAAATGTACACCTGCTTTTCATGCTCAATTATTGAGTTTACTCTAAAGACTTAAAAATGCTCACTTTCTATTTACAGAAACCGTTCTCTTCGTAAATCTATGGGTAACTTAAACTGTTGAATGAGTGAATCATATTCTATAATTACTATTTCTAAAAGGCAATAAGGATGTAATTAAGAATGTGCTATTCATTTTCCAGAAGGGGAATTCGAATATAGCCCACCGATTCATCGGTGGGAAAAGAGAACCACCATCATTGTCCGTCCCGTTAGGGACGGTTGATGCGTTATTAAGAATTGGAA
>CAZIBE010000097.1:0-14623 GCA_964536685.1 uncultured Calditrichaceae bacterium
GGCTATCACGTAAGTGATAGCCCAAAATAATTTCAACTGGTCATTCATATTAATAGTTAAAGCATTATCGGAAAAATATGATAAATTATTAATAAAATTATTGTGTTTACTTTAAAATACAGGGGTTTTAGAGAGCTGAATTATAAAAATCAGGGTAAAAAAGGTCGAAACTAAAGCCATCAGCAATTTGGAGACGGGATTATCCCTCACGTGCATAAGAGTCCATTGGATGTAATCAGGATCTTTGAATCTGGCGTTAAAATATTATCTCTTGCTTCAGAGCGCCAGAGCCAGAATTATTAGATCAAAAACACCGTTTATCTTACTCATATTCCTTCTCTTAATCTATCTTTTTTGAGCTCGAACAAGAGTAATAAGAACGAAAAAAAATTAGACCAAACCAAGTTGGAACGGGGTTATATTTACCCTTACCAATCAACATAATTAAAAAAAATAAGAGGGAATCCAAATGGAATCCCCTCTTATTTTACAGATGATTATTTTAGTAGCAGCATTTTTTTTATCTGTGTTTGCGCTCCGCTGGTAAGCCGGTAAAAATAAGTTCCGGAAGCAATTTTTTGTCCGGAGCCGTTCGTGCCGTTCCAGCGTACTTCGTGCAGCTGGCCGGCGTTATAAGTAACATTATTGAGCAGCGTCCGTACTTTTTGTCCCCGAGCATTATAAATTACCAGACTGACCGGTCCATTTTTTTCAACAGTAAAAGCAATGTTGGTCGACGGGTTGAAGGGATTAGGATAGTTGCCAAGAAGTTCAAATTTATTTGCCTGAATCGCTTTGCGGTCAATCGCCGAGATGGTATTGGTTACCGTTACATTGTCCACAGCCCATCCCCAACCGTTGGTGTTGGCGTCGGCGTACAAGCGGTAGCGGATGTATACATTATCGTCTAAAGGATAAGTGGCTAATAAATCCACTTGATGGTTGCGCAACATGGAAGCGTCGCCGTCCAGACTGTTGTCGTAAGCATTTTGCCAGGCGGCGTCATAGCGGCAGTCATACGGCGTTACCAAAATAGTCCAGTGGTCGCCGTCATCCGATCCTTCCACGGTAACGTAATCCCAAAAGTTATTGTCGGGATAAACACTGCCGGCATCGCCGGGTTCCACAATGGCCACATCATCGTAGTGCAGCATAGCGCCGCTTTTAATAGTAATGGGGGTTCCCAGATAACTGATGTACGTTGTCTGGTTGGAATAAGGATGATCGCTGTTCAGCAGAGCGTCATTAAAGCCGCCGGGCTGGCTAACCGTTAAATCGCCGAAAAAGGTTGTGGATAAATCGTTAAAATTTTCGGTGATGGTTTCCTGAGCGGCGTAAATCATACGGCTCTTTTGGTCGCTGGGCGCTGATTCCGTAGAACGGTAACCGATGACCTGGGCGGTTACATTTTCCGGCGGAGTGGTCAAATAAGTACCGAAGGTGTCTACGCCGGCGGCAATATTGTACAAACGATCGGCCGTCTGGCCGTTAACATCCACATGAACCGAGTCGTAAGACGAACTGGCCGAAAAATGGATTTTAAGTACATGTGTATTTGGGTTGGGGACGGTTAAATCCTGAAGACTCGGCGCCAATAACGGCCCTTGCGCCAGTTCATCCCTGTGTACGCTCCAAATACCCCGGCCATGGGTGGCAGCCACGATTTCCTGCTCAACCACCTTTAAGCGACGAATGGAAACCGCCGGAATATCGTTGTTAATTTGCCAGCTTTGTCCCTCATCATAAGAAATAAACAGCCCGATATCCGTGCCGATCCAAATCTCTGTAATATCAAACGGCATAACCAACACCGTGTAGACCGGCACGTCCGGCAGGTTGTTGGTAATATCCGTCCACGTCTGCCCCAAATCGTCGGTGCGGTAAATTTTTCCGTAGCCGGAAGAACCGATAGTCAGGAAGGCAGTGGAATCTTTAGTGGAATGAGTACTGATGCCGGTCAGCCAGGCGTGCGGGCTGCCGGAAGGCTGGTTAATTTGTGTAAAACTCAGGCCGCCGTCGGTGGATACATTACAGTAAATGGTTGTACCCCCGGCCCAGACAATATTTGAATTACTCAAGGAAACGGCAATCTTGCAACGGGTGTAATTATTGTTACTTATAGAAACCGAATGCCAGTTAGCCGCTGCGTCGTCTGTCCAGTAAACGGTATTGTTATCCCCGGCGGTGAATATTTTATTAGAGTTGTTAGGGTCCATGGCTAATGGTGTGTGAAAAATGCTGCTTTCGGGCATGCCGTTGTTGCTGTAAGTAAAATTATAGCCGCCGTCGGTGGATTTGTAAATTTTTGTGTAATACAACGTGCCGTAAACCACGCTGGGCGTAGTTTTATCCCAGGCACAGTCAAAGCCGTCCCCGCCGATAACGCGATCCCATAAAGAAGCTGCCGTAGCGTCAGCCGGCGAGCGGTGTGTGCCGTTATCCTGCGTTCCGCCAATAAATTCATTGGAAGATGGATGGCGGTCGGCGTCGTAATACTGTGTTACATTATAGCCGTTGTTTTTCTCAGACCAGTTACTACCGGCATCGGAAGAAAAATGCACGCCGCCGTCGTTCCCGGCCAGGATGGAAAAATTGGTTTGTGACGTTTTAATAGTGACCAGCGCATGTTGGTCGGCATGAACATAAGGATATTCCGTGCCGGTGTACCAGTTGGTTAACTGGGAAACACTCATATTGGAACCGCTGATATGTACGCGAAAAATGTTGATACCGCCTACAAAAATATAATCAGGGTCAAGCGGACTGACCACCAGAGCATTATCGTACCAGCCCTGTCCGCCCAGCCAGTTAGTAGAATTGCCGTAATTGATCCAGGTGTTGCCGGCATCCGGCGAGCGAAAGAAGCCCAACAGGCCGGAATTGTCGTCAACGGGTGAGGCGTACAAAATATTGGTATCGGTAGGGGCGATGGCCATCTCGATGCGATAGTGGTTGGTGATTTCTTCGCTGACATAGTTCCATGATTGACCGCCGTTGGTGGATTTGTAAATGCCGCTGGTATTAACGGCAATAAATTGTGTGTTAAAACGATCCGGATTGGCGATGATTTGCTGTACGCGGTTACTGTTATTAAACGTTTCCGCCCATGAGGCGCCGCCGTTGTTAGAGCGGTACACACCGCTGTTAGTGGCCACTACTAAAACATCGGGATTAGTGGGGTCTACTACAATGCGGTTTACATAACGGAAGTTGGCATTGGACACCGTGCTGGAAATCTGCTGCCAGCTGGCGCCGCCGTCGGTAGTTTTAAACAAGCCGTCGCCGATAATAGCGTCGCCGTTATAAAAGCCCTCGCCGGTACCAGCGTAGAGGACGTCGGGACTGTTTTTGCAAATATCCATACAGGTGACCGAGATAATCGGCATATTGTCCGTCTGGCTTGTCCATGTTGCGCCGGCGTCCGTTGTTTTCCAGATGCCGCCACCGACAGCGCCTGCCCACCAAATATCAGAATTATCAGGATGAACAATGATAGCGCGTGTGCGACCGCCAAAATTGGCCGGACCGCGTTCTACCCAGTTCAAGACGGCTGCTTTTTGCAAAGCGTTTGTTTTGTTCTGCAGAGCCTCTCTGAACGCTCTGAAGCGCCAGCTGCCGCGATAAGCCATGGGCTTGTCCACTTCGGAATGCAAGGCGATCTCTTCTTCCATGGCTTTATCAGGTTTATCAAATTTTGGCCGTGTTTTCTTCATCTTTTTCTGCTCGAACAAATACGCGTTGAGCCCTTTGGATGTAGAGGTATCAAATTGGGGCTTGGCTGCCTTATGATGGGGCAAAAACATTTTATAGCCGATAAAACCTATAAATATCAGAACGGCTAATAATAAAAAAGATCGTCTGGGCATGTGAACTCCTAAACTTAAATTAAAACGTATTACTGTAAATTTTCAGCAGGTTGATCGTTATTTGTAAGCCGGCTACGGGTAATTGCGAATTCAATGGCCTTAATTAATGGACATAGTATCGGTTTTTTGAATCGCACATAACATTAAACCAATATAAATCAGAAAAAAATCCCGATCATGATACGTATCACCCAAGAATCCAAATTCAAACCTAAAAATACACTTTCCTTGTTTTTATTAAAACAAATCCGAAGGAAACGAAGATTGCAGACAAAACAACTTAGCCCTGTTTTATTCTTGCTCTTAAGCCTGTTAAAGAGGAGGGTTAAATTGAAAATACCGAGTATCGGCGCACAGAGATATCGCCAGATGTGCCATTCCAACTTAATTGAATCCGCCCGTCTGCTGACGGGCATCCTAAAGATACATCGACGCCGCTGTTAAAAATAGCGGCGTCGATGTTTTTTTTATATAGCCAACGCTTTTCTGATTTTATCCAGCGCCCAGTCAATTTCTTCTTTGCTGATAATCAGCGGCGGAGCCAGACGGATGACATGTTCGTGCGTCTCTTTAGCCAGCAGACCTTCATTCTGTAAAAATTCACAGAAACGGCGCGCGCCGCCGGCTTCCGGCTTCAGTTCAATACCGATGAACAGGCCCTTGCCGCGAATTTCCTTAATATAATCGCTTTTAATGTCTTTCAGCTTCTGCATCAGGTAATCACCTAACTCAGCCGACCGCCGGGGCAGTTGTTCATCTATTAAAACATCCAGCGCTTCGCTGGCAATGGCGCAGGCCAGAGGATTGCCGCCAAAAGTGCTGCCATGGTCGCCGGGTTGGAACACGCCCAGCACATCCTTACGGCCGACTACCGCTGATACCGGATAGTAACCGCCGGAAAGCGCTTTACCGATAGTGATTAAATCGGGCTTTACGCCTTCCTCGTGCTGGTAGGCAAACAGTTTGCCGGTGCGTCCCAAACCGCTCTGAATTTCATCCAGAATTAACAGTACATTGTTTTCGTGGCAGATTTGCTGCACATGCTGTAAATATCCGGCCGGCGGTACGATGATACCCCCTTCGCCCTGCAGAGGTTCCACCATAAAAGCGGCCGTGTTCGCGTTTACGGCCGCTCTAAGGGCCGAGGCGTCGCCAAAGGGAATTACTTTAAATCCCGGCGTAAAGGGACCAAAGCCGTCTTTATACTGCTCTTCCGTTGAAAAACCGACGATGGTAGTGGTGCGTCCGTGAAAGTTATTGGCGCACACAATAATTTCAGCCTTATCTTTAGGAATGCCCTTCACTTTGCGGCCCCATTTACGCGCGGCCTTGATAGCCGTTTCCACCGCTTCGGCGCCGGTATTCATGGGCAGCATCATTTCCATTTCACACAGTTCGGTCAGTTTTTTGGCAAATAGCCCCAATTTATTGTTACGGAAAGCGCGTGATGTCAGTGTAATTTTACCGGCCTGTTCGGTCATTGCCTTCAAAATACGCGGATGACAATGTCCCTGATTGACCGCTGAATAAGCGCTCAAAAAATCCATATATTTTTTACCGTCCACATCATATACCCACACGCCCTCGCCACGTTCGATAACCACATCCAACGGTTTGTAATTATGCGCGCCGTAAGCGTTTTCCAGTTCAATATAATCCTTTGTATTCATTAATCTGTTCCTTTCTGAATCATGCCACAGACTGTTTAGTTAAGCTATCGAATTTAGCAACGGAAAACGTCTAATTCAACACGTTTAGTAAAAACTTTTTAGGATAAAACAGGACAGGGATTAAGGTGCTTTACTATCTTGATGAAACTTCGCTCCCCTTATAATATAGCTGCCCCAAAAACAAGTTCCGGGGCAGCTTTACTTATAAACGAAACTATATTTTTTTTAATTTTCCAGTATTCGAATGCTGCCGTTAGTAGTTTTTAAGTATATCAGCGGACCGCCGTTATTGATGCGTCCTTCCAGGCGGCGTTTCTTTTTCGTATACATATCGTTCAACGGCAGTTCACAGCGAATGCGGCCGTTCGTGGTATGCGCCTCCAGGGCGGCGTCAATGTCGGGAGGGAGATAAAGCCGAATCGATCCGTTAGTGGTACGCAACTTTATCTCTTCCTCAGGCAGCATTTCTTTGATTTCCGCATTGATGGAACCATTGGTTGTTTTACAGCGCAAGGCCCCATGAATATTCTGCGCTTCTATCTTGCCGTTAGTAGTGTACAGTTTTATCAGCCCATTGCAATCTTGAGCATTAATACTGCCGTTGGTACTGTGCGCCTCTATATCCATCTTACGCGGCACATGGATTTCGTAGCGCACGCTGGCCGATTTGCCTACATTACCGAAGAGCCATGAAAAGAAACCGCCGCCCCGTTCATTTCTGGGAAACTGCGTCTGAATATCCAGACTGACCTCTGTTTGTGTTATTTCCACATTCAGATCTTCCAGATATTTTTGCGCGGACATCTTGCTGCCAGCCGAGACCTTTTTATAGGCGATGATTTCAATCTCCGGTTTATCCCAGGCCGAAATCTGGATACTCCCGTTCGTATTAAAAAGAGTCACTTCTTCGATGCTATCCGCCGGAATACGCTTCTTGAAAGTTTCTTCCATAGTAAAGGCCGCCGCTATTTGTGTAACGGCGAACAAGAATACTGCGCTTAAAAAGATACTGAGTCTCATAATTTATCCCCGTTTTATTTAACTTTGTAAATGGTAATGCCCCAGTTTTGCCGATCATCGGGCGCCCGTTCATTCCAGTGGCGATACGAATGACTGTCGTCCGACCGGAAATGTACGCGGTAAGTACCCGGCGGCAGGGTAATGACGGTATCGGCCAGACGGTTTTTGGCGGCACCGCCCGCTCTTACGGTATTGCGGTACCGCATTTTCCAAACAGTACGATGTTCGTCTACGTTCTCTATCCAGCCATAATCGTACATTTCATCTTCGTCGCCCTCGCCAATGCAATAAATGCGTAACCGAGCCGTCTTTTTTAGCCGGAATTGTTTTCGTACATGCTCATCATCGCCCACGCGAATCAATTGTGCCACAATGTTATCTTTCGATGCCTTTATCTTTTTCATGCGCATGACAGTATTCCTGCCGCCTTTTAGCGGATAGATGGTAATTCCCCAATCCGCGGGATTGTCCGGTTCGCGGGCATTCCATTCTTCATAAGAATGGGAATCATCCGTCTGATAGTGAACAATATATTCGCCCCGTTCCAGTTTGATCACCCCGTCGTAAACGCGGTTTTTTGAGGCGCCGCCGGCATGTTCTGTTTCCTCATAGCGCATTTTCCAAACGATGCTGCCGTCGTCCGCCCGACTAATCCAGCCGTAATCGAACATTTCGCCGTCGCGCCCTTCACCCAGCGCATGGATATGAATTTTAGTGGGCTTGGAAATTTTCAGGCCTTCTTCTTTATAGGCATAATCTCCAACTCTGGTAATACTGACTACCGGCTTCACGCGTTTTTCCACGTATTTTTTAACCCATGAATGATCAAATTTGCTTTGCGCCGGAAAAACGATAATGCCCCAAAAATAAGGATCATAAGGAGGATTTGCGTTCCATTCTTCCGGTGAATGGCTCCCGTCCAAACGATAATAAATGAGATAATCGCCTGCAGACAACTTAATTTTTTCGCGGAACAAACGATTTTTACGCGCGCCGCCGGCATCTTCGGATTCCTCTTCGTGCATGCTCCAAACTTTTTCACGCGTATCGGCATTCACAATCCAGCCGTAGTCGTACATCTGCCCCTCATGGCCTTCGCCGAGACCGTAAACCTCAACCTTCACGTCTTTAGTCAACGTAAAACCCTTGTGCGCGCGATCGTCATCATGAAGATTAGTCAGGTGAATAATGGCTTCCTGTTTGAGTGCGCGGCGTAATTTACGAGTCTCTTTTTCAGAAAAAACTTTGTCCACATCGGTAATCTTTACAATCCACTCATTGGAAGCCTCGTCCCATTCGTTGCCTTTAAGTAAGAAGTGTTTTAATAGTTTGCCAAAAGAGATAAAGCCGCTATTGAACAACGAAGGCTCGATGGCTGCAAAATACACCTCATAGCGCCCTTTTTTAAGCTCCACATCGCCGTTAAAAACACGGTTCCATTCCGACCATCCGCTGCGTTTGGTGTTGTCGGTGGTCATGCGCCAAACCATTTGCCGCGTTCCCGCATCCAGTATCCAGGCATAGGCAAAAAAGTTCTGCGGGTCTTCCTGATAATTATGCTGACGCTTCAATTTCCGTTCGCCGCCGGCGCCGATGGCTTTAATATGGATTGTCCTGTCGCTGTTTAACTCAAACCCGGCCGAATAAACCTGGCGATTCCCCAGGTTGCGCATCTCCAGGGTCTGCCCTTCGGCCACGGCCAGCTGTACGGCCACTGTAACCAGAATAACGGCATGTACAATCTTTAACATAGCTTCCTGCTTCCTTTTAAAACGGTTTAGTTAAACGAACGGTCACACGGAACGGTTCTTTCCCCGTATCCAAGCGCCTGGCAATACTTAAACGAAAGCGTCCAGACCACGAAGTAAAAGCAATGCCCAAATCCGATTTTAAATCGTTCAGCTTTAGCCAGTCAAAGCCTTCCGACCAACTATCTTTAGAAGAGACTTGCTCGCGCATCCACACATTGCCCACATCAAAAAACAAAATATAACGCAAATCGTTAAAAAATAAAAAATCTGTTCCGATGATTCTCGGACTGAGGTTATAATCAATATTAGCCAGCAACATGCGGTCGCCGCCGTAATAACCCTCGCCCCCAGGCAATGCTTTGTGGGAAAATCCGCGCAATGTGCTGATTCCGCCTAATTGATATTGCTTTTGTACCGGCACCGTTCCTTCCGAGCTGGCTGCCTTTAGCCGGATATCCAGCCTGTCGAAGCGCGTGATAGGCTGGTACCGACGGATTTCAAATTCATATTGATTAAACGAATAGTCGCTGCGCAGTTTACTGTTCGAGGTTTCCACGCCTAAGCGGGCAAACCAGCCGCGCCGCGGCAGTTCAATATTGTCGCGCGTGTCCAGATACAGTTCGCCATATAAGCTGTGCATATTGCCTTCGTCGATAGCCGGATTTTCGGCAAATTTCTTTTTACCGCCAAACAGAGCCCAATCCGTATTTTTCTGCAGCGAATTGTATTTATCATTGCGATAAGCCAGCGTACCCTTAAAATAGATAGTTAAATTTTGGCTGGCATGTAATTCATAGCCTCTGCGCCGAAAATAGTTCTGATAATCATCATGCAAAAAGAAGGCCGCCAGGCTGTTTTCCATAGGCGTAATAAGCCAACTGTCATGCGTATCGGTAAAATCGTATATTTTACCTCCCAATTCAAAACGATAGTCCCGTTGGTCGAACAACCAGCGGTCAATCTCTAACTCGTAGCGCCACTTTTTTAGCTGAAAACCGTACCCAACAAAACCGTGCAAATTAAAATAGTTGTATTTTCCTGTAATCCTTTTGGGGAAAGCCATTCCTAAAAAAAGACCTTCCACGCGGTTATAATTTAAGATCAGCGCCTTATGCCCCGGATTAAACGGTAGGGTGCTGTATGGACGACGATAACCGGAACGAAAATTCTGCGGGTCGGCCTTTACAAAATATTCCCTTTCCCAAACCCGGTAGGGAAACAGGTTCTTTACCTTTGTCTCCGTTTGATTGCCGCTGACCATACTGTTATCGCGCTGTATAATTTGGCCGTTTACACAGGTAACGTCTCCGTCTATTTCCGCTCCGGGCATAATCTTAACGTCGCCCAGCAATACAAGCACATCGCCTGAAATTTTCCCGCGTACACTTAAATCGCCTTTTATAACTAAAACATTTCCCTGAACGATTTTACCGGAATCGATGGTAGTAGGTTTTTCATAACGGAAAGTTTTTACATCCGGAGTAGTAAAATATTTTTGAACCGCCTGTTTTTCGATCTTTTCCAGCGGTATATCATAGGTATCGATATCACCCGATTGAGCGCCGGCCCATCTCCAAAATAGAAACAGTAGTAAAAAAATGAGCAACGCAGATGGTAACCGATTTAATGACATGTTTCATTCCTCCGTATTCGTTAATTTGTATGTACATACGAAGAGAGCATTCTGAAAGTTACACCTATGTAAAAAATATTTGATGATAGTGGCGGTTGAGGGAAATGAAGTAGTAAGTAGCAAGAAAACAGAAAAGAGGAAATAGTAAAGCGTTACCCCACCCCGTCCGTCTGCCGACGGACACTTCTCCCCGTCGAACGGGGAGGGCCGGCCACAAAAATGGCGGCTTTCGCCGGGGAGAGGTTAAACACACAATGAAAAACTAAAAACAGGAAAAATATTTTAACTCCCTCGGGACGGTGGAAGGATAATAATCAGCCGCACGTGCGCGGATTTTTTCTGCCCGTTAATCGAGAATCTAATCATTCGTAATTCGTAATTGCTTATTCTTAATTTTTCATCCCCAAATACAAATACCGCTTAATCTTCTGCGTGGGCGTTTTCTCAAACGGTTCTGTCTGTTCGATCAATTCCTGCACGCGCGAAAACGAAGAAACTTTTTGGTTTAATTCCAAACGTATTTCATCTAAAAGGCGAGTAACCTTTTCCCGCGCTTCTTTTTCCGTCATACTGTTAACGCCGAATTTGGCGTCTAACTTTTCGTAATCCAGATACACGCGCGCTTTAATTTTGCCGTTATCCCCATAAACCAACGACTCGGCCACGCAGTCAAATTCGCCTAAAATGGCCTCAATTTGTTCTGGATAGATATTTTCGCCGCTGGGGCCGACGATGACATTTTTGGAACGCCCTTTAATAAACAGATAGCCCTCCTCGTCTAACAGACCCAAATCGCCGGTTTTGAACCAGCCGTCATCGGTTAAAACTTCTTTGGTGCGATCCGGGTCTTTGTAGTAACCAAGCATAACGTTGGCCCCGCGCACCCATATTTCTCCCTCGCCGGTGGCCGAATCCGGCTCGTGGATTTTAATTTCCACCCCGCGCAAAGCCGGGCCGGTAGAACGGAACTTCGCGCGCTCCGGCGCCATACCGGCCACTAACGGCGCCGTTTCCGTCAAACCGTAACCGATAGCGTAAGGGAAGCCCGCTTCTAACAGAAACTTTTCCACCTCCGGAGCCAGCGCCGCGCCGCCGATGCCGAAAAAACGTATTTGACCGCCAAAGGTGGCCATCAATTTTTTACCGGCAATCTGATGCAGCTTGCGGCGGATAAAAGGAATGCGGTACAAACCGCTAATCACTTTGTTCTTATGAAATTCCGGCTGAATCCGTACTTTGAATATTTTCTCAATGACCAGCGGCACGCTTAGCATGATGGTCGGTTTTACCTGCGCCAGCGCCGCCGTCAAAATCGTAGGCGTCGGCGGACGGTCCAGGTAGTAAATGGAACTGCCGTACATTAAGGGGATGATCATACCGATGGTACATTCGTAGGTATGCGCTAACGGCAGAATAGAGAGCAGGCGGTCTTCTTCTGTCAGTACGATAATATCTTTGGTCGCCAAGGCGTCGGATACCAGATTTTTGTGACTCAGCATGACTCCTTTGGAATTGCCGGTGGTGCCGGAGGTGTAAATGATGACGGCGATATCCTCTTCAGCCGGCGCGTCCGGCGGAGACGCCGCTTCTTTACCGGCCAACTTCTGGGCGGTTTCTTTTAATTTGGAAAGCTCGCGATCGCCCCATTCCAGAATATCCTTAAAAATGTCCTTTTTCTCGCTGCGCACCACTTGTTTAAAATCGTTGATGCGGATAATCAGCGGCAGTGTTTCCGGCGACAGAGTCTCGATTTCCTCCAAAAAGCGCGTAGAGGTAAACAGCGCTTTGCAGTGGGCGTGGCGAATAATATGTTTTATCTCGTTAAGATGAAAATCCGGCAAAATAGGAACGGCCACAGCGCCCATACTGGTAATGGCAAAATAGGCGATTCCCCAGTTGGGCATGTTTTCGCTTAAAATTGCCACTTTGTCGCCGTGACCGACGCCTTGATTCTTCAAAAACTGAATCACCGATTGCACGCGGTTATAAAACACGGCATAGGTCACCCCTTCGCCCTTCACCGTAGACACCGCAATATTCGCTGCAAATGAGCGGGCGCTACGCTCCAAAAGTCGCTGCAAGGTAAGTTGTGTTAATTCGCTCACGGTTTGCCTCCCCTTTTCCCGATTATAAAATAAATATAAGAATAAATGCGATGGAGTACAAAGATAGCCTGAAGGCCAAGAACAATAACCAATAGCCAACAAGGAATATCCAATTTCCAAGTTTTTCTTACTTCATCATTCATCATTCCGTGTTCATCATTGGATATTCATATTTTAATCATGCAAGGCAAAACGAATAACAATTCCCAGGTAATTCTTAACCGCAATTATTTTCTTGAGATGCAAAATATCCAGCTTGTAAGAATCGAATAGGAATTAACAATAGTGCAAAATAGATTAAAACTTGCCGGCAACGCTCTCCAGCTCAAGCTCGTTAATACGTACGTTGGGCGCCTGACGGGCGCAATACAGCACGGCGGCTGCCACATCGGCGGGCTTCATCATTTTGTCGCGCGCCCAGTCGTAGGGTAAATTATCGTGCAGAGGGGTGTCCACCGCTCCGGGAAAGATGCTGGTCACGCGGATTCCCTGCTCCGCTACTTCCTGACGTAAACTATCGGCTAAAGCGCGCAAACCGTATTTAGATGCGCAGTAAGCGCTCCATTCGGCAAAGACCTGCCTTCCGCCAATGGAATTAATGAAAATTATCTGACTGCCGGCATGCAGCCGGGGCAGTAATTTTTGCGTCAATAAAAAGGGCGTCGTTAAATTTAAATTGAGTACAGCCTGCCAGTCTTCTTTCTTCATTTCCGCTACTTTTCCCACACGGGCCATGCCGGCATTATGTACCAACAGGCCCAAATCGACGCCCGTTTTTGCCACGGCCCGGTCAAGTGCTGCGATGCCTTCTTCCGTTGTTATATCCGCAGCCACGGCGTAGGCCACAGCGCCCTCGGCCTGCAAATAACCGGTTACCTGGCTTAAAGCCGCTTCGTCGCGCGCCGTTAGCAGCACGGCAAAACCATTTTCCGACAGAGTGCGGGCAATAGCCGCGCCAACACCCTTGCTGGCGCCGGTAATCAGCGCTAATTTAGAAAGTCGAATTGACACGGGGACTCCTGATTAAATTTAAAAATTCGTTGCGCGTTTTTTCATCATCTTTAAAAGAACCCAACATGGCCGAGGTGACCATCTTGGCCCGGTCTTTTTCTACGCCGCGCATCATCATGCACATGTGCTGGCCCTCCACTACCACGCCCACGCCGTCCGGCTCCAGCGTTTCATACAGCAAATTGGCGATTTGCAGGGTCATATTTTCCTGAATCTGCAGGCGGCGGGCAAACATATCCACGATGCGCGGGATCTTACTTAGGCCAACAACCTTGCCTTTGGGGATGTAGCCCACATGAGCCACGCCAAAAAAGGGCAGCAGATGATGTTCGCATAAGCTGTAATATTCGATATTAGCCACCACTACCATTTCGTCGTAATCCACATCGTAAATGGCGCCGTTTATTAATTTAAGCGGATCTTTATGATAGCCCTGCGTTACTTCGCGGTACATTTTGGCCACGCGGAACGGCGTGTTCTGCAAACCCTGTCGTTGCGGATCTTCTCCTATTTCCTTTAAAATAATACGTACCGCCTCTTCCATTCCCTTCATTGAACCTACCTCTTTTCTATCTCAAAATAGTTGTTGTTGGTTTCCCATAATTTCAGATGTGTGAGTTTACCCGGCGGCAGACGGTCTTCAATTTCCGACCACAAAAACTGGATGATCACTTCGCCGGTAGTGGGATGCTCTCTAAAATACGGAATTTCATTGTTCAAATGTTTGTGTTCCAATTGATTTAAAATTTCCGCCACCGCGCCGTCTAGTTTGGGCAGAGGAATAATCATCCCGGTAGTCTCATCCGGCCTGCCCGTTACCGTTACTTCTACCGTGTAATCATGACCGTGACCGTAGTAGTTGTTGCACTTTTCGTACACGGCGCGGTTTTCCTCTTCCGATAATAGCGGCGAATGCAGGCGGTGTGCGGCGCTGAACTGGTAAATGCGGCTTAAACTAACTTTACGCATCAGTCCTCTTCCCGCCAGACATCGGCATATAAATCATGACGCTCATATAAACGAATACGCTGCAAATCCAAACCGGTATCGGTTTGCAGCTTGTTTTCTATTAAACCAAACAGCACCCGGGCAATGTTTTCCGTGGTGGGAATTTTATCGGTAAAATAGGGCGTATCCAGATTCAGAAATTTATGATCGAAGCCTTCCAATATTTCATTGACCAATTTCTTTAACTGGCTCAGATTGATGATCATACCGGTTTTGTCGTCTACCGGGCCGCTGACCGTTACATGTAGTTCATAATTATGACCATGGCCGTATTGACTGACGCACAGGCCAAAAACTTTAGCATTTTTCTCTTCGCTCCAGTCCTCGCGCCAGTAGCGGTGGCTGGCCGAAAATTCAAATTTTTTACTGATGGTTACCTTTGGCTTCATCTCGTTCCCATAGCGCTGCATTGTTAAACGTTGAATTTAACTTATAGCAACAAGTTAAACAAGATGTTTATTCCCCGCTCGGAATCAATGAATTATTTGATATTTAATTATTAATAATATGAATGACCAGTTGAAATTATTTTGGGCTATCACGTAAGTGATAGCCCAAT
>CAZIBE010000098.1:0-14489 GCA_964536685.1 uncultured Calditrichaceae bacterium
CGTGGTCAACATGACCAATGGTACCGATGTTAACATGCGGCTTGCTGCGCTCGTATTTTTGCTTAGCCATTTTTCCTCCAGGGGTTTTCTGACACTTTATCTGCCCACACCTTTGGTGCTGGCAATTATTTCTTCCGCTAAACTATCAGGAACTTTCTCATAATGAGAAAACTGCATGGTGTAAATCGCCCGCCCCTGTGTTATGGAACGTAAATCCGTCGCATAACCAAACATCTCGCCCAGAGGGGCTGTACCGCTTATTACCTGTGCATCTTTACGCGGCAGAATCCCTGAAATCCTGCCCCGTCTTGAATTTAAATCACCAATCACGTCGCCCAGATATTCTTCGGGAACGACAACCTCAACGCTAAAGATGGGCTCTAACAATACCGGCCTGGCTTTTTTTGCCGCTTCGCGGAAAGCCATAGAGCCGGCCACCTTAAAGGCCATTTCATTAGAATCCACTTCATGGTACGAGCCGTCAATCAAGCGCACCTTGACGTCCTCCACCGGAAAACCGGCCAATACGCCGTTACGCATTGATTCTTCGATACCATTTTTTACCGGTGTAATGTATTCACGGGGAATCACACCACCGACGATGCCATCCTCAAAAATAAAACCTTGTCCATGTTCAACGGGCTCGGCCACAATTTTCACATGACCATACTGTCCGCGACCGCCGGATTGACGAATAAACTTGCCTTCGGCTTCCACTTTTCTCGTAATGGTTTCTTTGTAAGCTACCTGCGGTTTGCCCACATTAGCGCCTACTTTAAATTCACGCAAAAGACGGTCGATAATAATTTCCAAATGCAACTCGCCCATTCCGCTAATAATGGTCTGACCGGTTTCTTCGTTCGTACGTACACGGAATGTCGGGTCTTCGTCGCTCAGCTTAACCAGCGACTGCGACAGCTTTTCCTGATCGGCCTTCGTTTTCGGTTCTACGGCAACGGCAATCACCGGCTCCGGAAAACTCATTGATTCTAAAACAATGCGTTTTTTAAAGTCACATAAGGTGTCGCCCGTGCGCGTATTTTTCAAACCGACCACCGCGGCAATATCGCCGGCCGAAACCGACTTAATATCTTCGCGATGATTAGCGTGCATCTGCAAAATACGGCCGATACGTTCTTTTTTATTACTGATCGAATTATATACATGGTCGCCAACTTCTGCAGTGCCCGAATAGACACGGAAAAAGGTTAAACGCCCCACATAAGGATCGACCATAATTTTAAAAGCCAACGCCGAAAACGGTTCATCATCTCTTGGCGCGCGCGTTACTTCCACATCTTTATCGGGATTGACGCCTTTCACCTCGCCTTTATCCAGCGGAGACGGCAAATAATCAATAATCGCATCCAATAAGCGCTGTACGCCTTTATTCTTAAAAGCGGAGCCGCACAACACCGGAACTATTTTCCCGTCGATGGTAGCTTTACGAATGGCGTCTTTCAATTCCTGATCAGAAATCTCTTCGCCATCCAGATACTTCACCATTAAATCTTCGTCATACTCGGCTACGGCGTCGAAAATTTCGTTGCGGTATTTTTCCGCTTCTTCAATCATGCCCTTGGGAATTTCACCTTCTTCATACAAGGCTCCTAACGAGCTTTCATTATATAAAACGGATTTCATCTCCACAAGATCAACCAACCCGTTAAACATATCGCCCGCCCCGATAGGCAGTTGCAAAGGCACCGGATTGGCTCCCAAACGTTTACGAATCATCTCCAGCACATTATAAAAATCCGCGCCGGTACGGTCCATCTTATTAACAAAGGCCAAGCGCGGCACATTGTATTTATCCGCCTGGCGCCACACCGTTTCCGACTGCGGCTCCACGCCGCCTACAGCGCAAAATAAAGCAACCGCTCCGTCCAATACGCGCAGAGAACGCTCCACCTCGACCGTAAAATCCACGTGGCCGGGGGTATCAATAATATTGATCATGGATTTTTTCCAGATAACCGTTGTGGCCGCGGAAGTAATCGTAATCCCCCGCTCCTTCTCCTGCTCCATCCAGTCCATGGTAGCGGCGCCATCATGGACTTCACCCATACGATGTACCCGGCCCGAATAAAACAGAATACGCTCGGTCGTCGTGGTTTTGCCGGCATCGATATGCGCCATGATGCCAATATTTCTTATATGTTCTTTACTTACCTTCTTCGCCATCGCTACTACTTAATTCCTTACCAGCGGAAATGTGCAAATGCTTTATTTGCTTCAGCCATTTTATGTGTATCTTCCCGTTTTTTAACAGAGGTGCCTTCACCTTTGTAGGCGGCCATAAATTCATTTGCCAAACGCTCGGCCATAGTCCGTTCGTTACGTTCCCTTGAAAAGCGAACCAGCCAACGAATAGCCAGAGCCTGGCGCCGATTGGCGCGCACCTCTACAGGCACCTGATAAGTAGCGCCGCCAACACGGCGCGACTTAACTTCCAGCATTGGAGCGACATTTTCCATCGCTTTGCTGAAAACTTCCAGCGGATCTTTTTTTAACTTAGCTTCAATTTGATCCATCGCAGCATAAAATGTTTTTTCTGCAACGCTCTTTTTTCCGCTTTTCATCAAGCCGTTAATAAATTTGGCAACGACCACATTTTTATATTTTGGATCAGGCAAAATTGTTCTTTTTTGCGGCCTTCTACGTCTTGGCATCTTAACTCCAATTTATTCCGTTTTTAAGCTTTCGGTTTTTTTGCTCCATATTTGGAACGTGCCTGCCGGCGATCTTCCACGCCCGTAGTATCCAGCGTTCCGCGAATAATATGATAGCGTACGCCGGGCAAATCTTTAACACGTCCTCCGCGAATCAGCACAATCGAGTGCTCCTGCAAATTGTGTCCTTCCCCCGGGATGTACGCAGTAACTTCTATTCCGTTGGTTAAACGCACACGGGCAACTTTTCGCAAAGCAGAGTTAGGTTTTTTAGGCGTTGTGGTGTACACACGTGTACATACCCCGCGTTTTTGCGGCGAACCACCCAACGCCGGCGCTTTCGTCTTTTTTACAACAACCTTTCGGCCTCTGCGAATCAACTGATTAATAGTAGGCAAACCAACCTCCAAAAAAATTACAGTCTCAGAATGTAATAATAATTTTTATTCGATTCAAGATTAATTTAATGTTTCTTGAATATTTTCTTGAGCCATATCAGATTTATTTTTATCTGACGGCGTTTCCGTTACTTTAACTTCCTCTTCGTCTTCATCCACTTCCATGATCATCTCATTGAATTGTTTCATTCCCGTGCCGGCCGGGATCAAATGTCCCATAATCACATTTTCCTTTAAACCGTGCAATTCGTCTTCTTTGCCGGCAATGGCGGCATCGGTCAGAACCTGCGTTGTCTCCTGGAAAGAAGCAGCCGAGATAAAGCTTTTGGTGGTCAGCGCGGCCTGAGTGATACCCATAAGCATCGGTTTGGACGAAGCCAATTGCACCTTTTTGAATTTAACCGGTTTTTTCTTGGCCTTCTTTAGATCCTTGTTGACCAAATCCACGCT
The DNA here is from genome assembly GCA_964536685.1 of uncultured Calditrichaceae bacterium. Classification (GTDB taxonomy): domain Bacteria; phylum Calditrichota; class Calditrichia; order Calditrichales; family Calditrichaceae; genus CAZIBE01. Next base: position 3,521 of record CAZIBE010000098.1, read on the forward strand.
CTTCTTATCGGTAATGGAACCTTCGCGAAATAATGAGTCACCAGGATCGACCACCACGATGCGGTTAGCAATGCGGGCGTTCTCTTCAATAAAATCGATACGATGAATTTTATCGCCCGGCAAAAAGTTAGTATCTCCGGGATCATCCACGATCACTTTTTGCAACATCTGGCGTACAATCACACCGATATGCTTATCATTGATTTTCACACCCTGCAGGCGGTATACTTCCTGAATTTCATTCACCAAATACTCCTGAGCCTTGGAAGGCCCTTTAATATTCAGAATATCTTCCGGAGCAATGGAGCCGTCGGTAAGACGCTCGCCCGCTTCCACGAAGTCGTTTTCATGAACCAGAATATGCATACCGTGCGGAATAGAATATTTCTTACTTTCACCTTCCGCTTCAATAATAATCTCACGCACGCCGCGTTTAATGCCGCCGAACTTCACATAACCGTCAATTTCACTGACGATAGCGCGTGTTTTCGGCTGACGGGCTTCGAATAATTCAGCCACACGCGGCAGACCACCGGTAATATCGCGCGTTTTACCAATTTCACGCGGAATCTTTACCAGCACATCGCCGGCGCTGATTTCCTGCTGATCATTCACCTGTAAAAAGGCTTTTACCGGGATGATGTATTGCGCTAAGCGATTACCTTCTTTGTCTACAATAAAAATATGGGGATTGAGATTCTTATTTTTAGATTCCACAACTACGCGCTGTTTACGACCGGTCTGTTCATCTAACTCTTCGCGGAAGGTTTTGCCGTCGATGATATCTTCATATTCAACAATACCGGCTTTTTCCGAGATAATAACCGAAGAGTACGGATCCCAATCAAACAACACATCGCCTTTTTTCACTTCTACGCCATCCTTAATCCGAAGAAGGGCGCCGTAAGAAATGTTATATGTCGCAATAGTGCGGTTATCCTTATCAAGAATTTCAATTTTACCGTTACGTCCGGTAACTACATGTTCTTTATCTTTATTTTCAACTGTACGGATATTGACAAACTTAGCCGTACCGACGGCCTTACTTTCAATATGGGATTCGGCGGCAATATGTGCGGCCGTGCCACCGATATGAAACGTTCTTAAGGTTAGCTGCGTGCCCGGCTCGCCGATACTCTGGGCGGCCATAACACCCACGGCCTCGCCCACATTCACCAAATCGCCGGTTGCCAGGTTGCGGCCATAACACATAGCACAAATTCCGCGTTTGGCCTCGCAGGTAAGCTCGGTACGGACACGAACCACTTCCAGTGAAGACTGTGTAATTTTTTCAGCCACTTCTTCATCGATCATATCGCCACGCTTGGCGATGAGTCCGTTGGTGACCGGGTCAATCACATCGGCAGCGGCCACGCGTCCCATGATGCGGTCGGCCAGCGGTTCAATAACTTCTTCGCCTTCTTTAAGAGCTATCATATCCTGGCCTAAAATCGTGCCGCAATCCCGCTCAGTTACGATGACATCCTGCGCCACATCCACTAAGCGACGCGTTAAATATCCGGCGTCGGCTGTTTTCAGCGCCGTATCGGCCAAACCTTTTCGGGCGCCATGGGTCGAAATAAAGTACTCAATTACCGACAGCCCTTCAAGGAAATTAGCGGTGATCGGGTTTTCAATAATCTCACCGGTCTGACCGGTCAAAGATTTCTGTGGTTTGGCCATCAAGCCGCGCATACCGGCCAACTGACGAATCTGCTCCTTGCTACCGCGCGCACCGGAATCGGACATCATATATAACGGATTAAATCCCTTACGGCTTGTTTGCAGCCGGGCAAACATGGTTTCGGCTACTTCCGAAGTGGCTCTGGTCCAGATATCAATAATTTTATTATAACGTTCACCGTCGGTAATCAGACCCTGCTCGTACTGTTCCTGAATTTCATCCACTTCTTCCTGAGCCATGCCTACCAGAACTTTTTTCTCCGGCGGGATCACAATATCAGAAAGAGCGACCGACACGCCGGACATCATGGCAAATTCAAAGCCAAGCGCTTTTAAATCATCAAGAAACTCTGCAGTGCGTTTATTACCGGCCTGACGGTAACTAGCAGAAATAATTCCTGAGATAGCGCCCTTGGAGAGCAGCTTGTTGATGTAGCCGATCTCTTCAGGTACAATTTGATTAAAGATCACACGGCCAACGGTTGTTTCGATAAGCTTGCCATTGATGCGCACCTTAACTTTGGCGTGTAAGTCGGCCTTTTTACTGTTGTAAGCCAAAATCGCTTCTGACGGACAGGAAAATACCAATCCTTCCCCTTTTGCCCCAGGCATCATCTTGGTCATGTAATAACTGCCAAGCACGATATCCTGACTGGGTACGGCGATAGGCTTGCCGCTGGAAGGCGATAAGATATTATGGCTGGAAAGCATTAACATCTTTGCTTCCACCTGCGCTTCATAGGAAAGCGGAATATGTACCGCCATCTGGTCGCCGTCAAAGTCGGCGTTGAATGCGGCGCAGACCAACGGATGAATCCGGATGGCTTTGCCTTCAATCATGACCGGCTGAAAAGCCTGAATACCCAAACGGTGCAACGTCGGAGCGCGGTTTAACAAGACGGGATGATCTTCGATAATTTCTTCCAAGATATCCCAGATTTCCGGGCCGCGGCGTTCCACTAACTTTTTGGCGCTTTTTACGGTTTTCACATAACGGCGCTCTACCAACTTGCGAATAATGAACGGTTTGAACAGCTCAATGGCCATTTCCTTTGGCAGACCGCATTCGCTTAACTTAAGCGTAGGGCCGACCACAATTACCGAACGACCGGAATAGTCGACGCGTTTACCTAAAAGGTTCTGACGGAAGCGTCCCTGTTTACCTTTAAGCATATCGGACAGGGATTTCAGCGGACGGTCGCCGTCTGAGCGCATGGCCGACGTGCGTTTGGAATTGTCAAACAAAGAGTCTACCGCTTCCTGCAACATGCGTTTTTCGTTACGTAGAATTACTTCCGGCGCTTTGATTTCCAATAGTTTTTTAAGACGATTATTTCGAATAATCACACGGCGGTACAGATCGTTTAAATCACTGGTGGCAAAACGACCGCCTTCCAGTGGCACCAACGGACGCAGTTCCGGCGGAATTACGGGAATTACATCTAAGACCATCCACTCCGGTTTGTTGCGAAATTCCGTATTTTCTTCGCGCACGCGGAAGGATTCCACAACTTTAAGCCGTTTTAAAGCTTCGGTCTTCTTTTGTTCCGAGGTGCTGGTACGGGCAATTTTGCGCAACTCAACCGAGAGTTCATCCACGTTAATCATCTTTAGCAGATGCCGGATGGCTTCGCCGCCGATTTTAGCAATGAACTTCTCCGGATCGTCGTCGGACAGATCTTCATTAGCGTCGCCGTGCGCATCCAATTGATCGAAGTATTCTTCTTCATTGATTAGCTGTTTAAATTTTAAATCGCTTTTCCCCGGATTGATAACCACATAGTTTTCATAATAGATTACCTTTTCCAGATTTTTGGGCGACATATCCAATAGATAGCCGATTTTGGAAGGCAGCGACCGGAAAAACCAGATATGTACCACCGGGACGGCTAAACTGATGTGTCCCATACGTTCACGCCGTACTTTTTTCTGCGTAACTTCCACACCGCAACGGTCGCAGATAATGCCTTTATAGCGGATGCGTTTGTACTTTCCGCAGTGGCATTCCCAATCTTTTACTGGTCCGAAAATCTTTTCGCAGAACAAACCGTCCTTTTCTGGTTTGAACGACCTGTAATTGATGGTTTCCGGCTTGGTGACTTCACCATGCGATTGTTCCAAAATATCGTTTGGAGATGCTAATCCAATAATAATTTTATTGAACTTGTTAGGTCCTCTCCTGATATTCAAAATATTAACTCCCAATTTTATTTACATCATTAAGCGGCTGGCTGCAACTTGAGCGTTTACTCCAGCCGTATTTTTAAACCTAATCCCTGCAGCTCTCTTACCAGAACGTTAAACGATTCCGGAATGCCCGGATTAGGCAGATTCTCACCCTTTACGATAGCCTCGTACGTTTTGGAACGGCCGGTCACATCATCACTCTTAACCGTTAAAATTTCCTGCAGAGTGTAAGCCGCGCCATAGGCCTCGAGCGCCCATACCTCCATCTCACCAAATCGCTGGCCGCCAAACTGCGCCTTACCGCCCAGAGGCTGCTGCGTAATTAATGAGTAAGGGCCAATGGATCGGGCATGAATCTTATCATCAACCAGATGGGACAATTTTAACATGTAGATATAGCCTACCGTCACATCCTGATCGAACGGTTCGCCGGTGCGGCCGTCAATCAAACGTACTTTTCCGCTTTCCGGCAGACCTGCTTTTTTAAGTTCTTCAACAATATCTTCATAACTGGCGCCGTCAAACACCGGCGTCGCGTAATGCTTTTTCAGCTTAAAACCGGCCCAGCCCAGAGTGGTCTCAAAAATCTGCCCCAAATTCATACGCGAAGGTACGCCTAAGGGATTCAGAATAATATCCACCGGCGTGCCGTCTTCGAGGAAGGGCATATCTTCGATGGGAACAACTCTGGAAACCACACCTTTATTACCGTGACGGCCGGCCATTTTATCGCCTACCGACAGCTTGCGCTTTTCAGCAACGTACACTTTGGCCAACTGGACGATTCCCGGGGGCAATTCGTCGCCGACGGTAATTTTGTGCTTTTCGCGCTTGAGTTCGTTCTCGATATCCTGTAACACTTTACGGTAATCGGAATACAACTGGCGCACAAAGGTATTCTTTGGGTCTTCTTCGAACCAGGTGGAATTGATATCCAGATTCTTTACATCCACTTTGTCGAATGTATTTTCCGAAATCACTGTATTGGCCTTAATAGCTACCTTACCGTCCACATAGCGAATGCCGGAGGTTTTCATTTTATTGAAATGTTCCGACAGGGTTTGGGCAAGTTTCTTTTCCACGCTACTGCGCTGACGCTCGGCCTCTAATTCCATCTGTTCAATTACTTTTTTATCTTCTTTACGCGTACCGCTATCCTTGGTTTTGCGGGAGAACAAACGGGAGCTAATCACAACGCCCTTCATTCCCGGCGGAGCTTTAAGGGAGGCGTCTTTTACATCGCCAGCCTTAGTGCCAAAAATAGCCTTTAACAGCTTTTCTTCAGGCGTGGGATCGGTTTCGCCTTTAGGCGTCACCTTACCGATGATAATATCACCCGCTTCCACTTCGGCGCCTACGCGAATAATACCGTTTTCATCCAGGTCTTTGGTAGCTTCTTCGCTGACATTGGGGATTTCCCGCGTCAACTCTTCTTCGCCGCGTTTAGTATCGCGTACCTGCAACTCAAATTCCTGAATATGGATAGAAGTGTATACATCGTCCCGAACGATACGCTCGCTGACGATGATAGCATCTTCAAAATTGTAGCCCATCCACGGCATAAAGGCCACCAGTACGTTACGCCCTAAAGCCAGTTCGCCATGATCGGTGGCGCAGCCATCGGCCATAACCTGACCTTTTTTAACGCGCTGCCCGGTAACTACCAGAGGACGCTGGTTAATTGTGGTGTCCTGATTGGTACGTCGGAACTTCATTAGTTCATATGTTTTCAGATCGCCATGCTCTAACAGGCGCTCTTTGCCGCTATCGGGTTTGACGATATTATCAACCTTAACGACGATTTTATTGGAGTCCACATATTCGATCACGCCGTCTTCTTCGGCCATAATCAGCGTACGGGAATCTTCCGCCACCTTTTTTTCCATGCCCGTACCAACAATCGGCGCGGCCGGCTGCAACAAAGGCACGCCCTGGCGCTGCATATTAGAGCCCATCAATGCACGGTTGGCATCGTCATGCTCCAAAAATGGAATCAACGAGGCCGCAGGCGATACAATTTGATTCGTAGCCACGTCCATATAATCTACTTCATCCGGAGGAACCACAGGAAAATCGCCCTTAAAACGTGCTTTTACGCGATCGCGGGCAAATTTACCGTTTTTTTCCAACGGCGCATTAATCTGGGCAATGGTAAAGTTATCTTCTTCAGTTGCCGACAGATATTCGATTTTTTTAGAAACCACACCTTTATTTACCTTACGGTACGGCGTTTCAATAAAACCGAAGTTATTGATACGCGCATGAACGCATAAGGAAGAAATCAGACCAATGTTCGGACCTTCCGGCGTTTCAATGGGACACAGTCGTCCATAATGTGTATAATGCACGTCGCGTACTTCAAAGCCTGCTCTTTCACGCGTTAAACCACCCGGGCCCAACGCCGATAAGCGGCGTTTGTGTGTCATCTCGGAGAGCGGATTTGTTTGATCCATGAACTGAGACAGCTGTGACGTACCAAAGAAGGTATTAATCACAGAAGAAATAGTCCGTGCATTCACTAAATCCTGCGGCGTCAGCTTATCGGAGTCGCCAATATTCATACGCTCCTTAATGGTGCGCGCCATACGCGACAAGCCCACGCTGAACTGCGCGGCTAACTGCTCGCCCACAGTTCTTACGCGGCGGTTACCCAAATGGTCAATATCGTCGGTCTGCTTGATGCCGGCATGCAATTCAATCAGGTACTGAATAATGGCTTTAATGTCTTCACGGGTTAAAACCGTTACATCATAAGGAATATCCAGCCCCAGTTTTTTATTAATGCGGTAGCGACCCACGTCGCCCAAATCGTAACGTTTTTCGTTAAAAAACATACGCTCGATTAAGTTGCGGGCGGTTTCAATATCAGGCGGCTCGCCGGAGCGCAATTGCCGATAAATGGCCTCAATGGATTGTTCGTCGGTGCGCGTAATGTCCTTTTTCAGCGTGTTGGCTATTATGTTGGGCGCATTAGGATCGTCACGGCGTACGATTTTAATGGTAGGAATGCCCAGCTGCAAGCACTCGTCTAACAGTTCTTCTGTAATTTCCACACCCTGTTCGGCCACCACTTCACCGGTTTCTTTATCAATAATATCCCCGGCTAAAAGAAGTCCCAGCGCTTTTTTGTAATGGTTGGGATGCACTTTCGCTTCTTCGGTCAGCTCGAACAGATCAAGAATTTCCTCGTTAGTGGGAAAGCCGATAGCGCGCAATAACATGGAAACCGGGAATTTCTTTTTCCGGTCGATATACACATACATAACATCGTTCACATCAGTAGTAAATTCCACCCAGGATCCCCGGAACGGGATGATGCGGGCAGAAAACAACGGCGTACCGTTGGGATGCTGCGTTTCCGAGAAAAACACACCCGGAGAACGATGCAACTGACTTACGACCACCCGCTCGGCGCCGTTAATAATGAACGTGCCGCGATCGGTCATATAGGGCATATTGCCCAGATAAACATCCTGTTCGATAAATTCCGTAAAGTTATCTGTTTCACCGGTTACATCTTTGATCGCCAGACGCATTTTGGCTTTAATGGGCAGCGCATAGCTGACGCCACGTTCCTGACATTCCCGGACATCGTATTTAGGTTTATCGATATAATATTCGACAAACTGCAACTCATAGTTGCCACCGCTGTCAGAAATAGGAAACAGGCCGCTAAAGACGGCCTGCAAGCCTTTATTTTCACGTTTCTCTGGCGGAACCTTGGCTTGTAAAAACGCCTCATACGAATTTACCTGAATTTCCAGTAAATTCGGATAATCCATGACCGGTGGTATATGCATGAAAAAATGTCGATCTATTGGTTTTTTACCTTTCAAAGGTACCACCTCTTATGTTAAATCGTTCGTAAAAAAATTACTTTAATTCGACGATACCGCCAACTTCTTCGATCTGCTTTTTAACATCTTCAGCTTCGGCTTTGGCAATACCTTCTTTGACGGCTTTAGGCGCGCTGTCAACCAATTCCTTGGCTTCTTTCAGTCCTAAACCGGTAATCGCGCGAACGACTTTGATGACCTGGATTTTTTTATCGCCAGGAGACGTCAGAACGACATCAAATTCTGTTTTTTCTTCAGCAGCTTCGGCAGCGCCGGCATTTGCGGGGCCGGCAGCAATAGCAACCGGAGCAGCAGCGGTTACGCCAAACTTCTCTTCGATATCTTTAATCAGGTCGGAAATTTCCAACATCGTTGCTTTTTCTAAATAAGCAAGAACATCGTCTTTTGTCAGATCTGCCATTTTAACCTCCAAATATTGAGTATAAATTTAGTTATTTTCTTAGTTATTTTTATTCTCTTTAAGAGCATCTAAAGTACGAGCCAGATTTTGCATGCCTGCCTGCAAAGTAGCGGCCAGCTTGGTCATCGGCGATTGCAGCATACCGACGAACTGAGACAGCAAAACTTCGCGGGAAGGTAAATCAGCCAGCTTTTTAGCTTCTTCAGCATTCAGCACCTTACCCTCAAAGAGAACCGCTTTCAACCTAAGGGTTTCTTTTTTCTTATTAAATTCTTTTACAATTTTTGCCGGGATTACCGGATCGTCGTATCCGATAATGAAGGAGGTAACGCCTTTCAGATGATCTTCCAGCCCTGGCAGTCCGGCCCCATCCAGAGCGATTTTAGCAAGACGGTTTTTAAGCACCTTGTATTCGATGTTTTCTTCTCTGAATTTGCGCCGCACGTCGTTAACCGTCTGCACATCAATACCGGTGTAATCGGCTAAATAAATGCTGTTGGCTTGCTTAAACTTCTCAGTATATTTTTCGACGACTGCGATTTTTTCTTGTGTTGGCATAGCTTATCCTTCTTATGTTATGAAATTGTGTACGAAGAACTGCTGCGATCTAAAAAGATGCCGGGCCCCATCGTACTGGAAATAGCTATTGATTTTAAATATGTTCCCTTTGCCGACGTCGGTCTGAGCTTGATTATGGCGTTGACAAAGGTTCTGATATTCTCCACAATTTTATCTTCCTCAAAAGAAATCTTAGCTACGCCGGTGTGAATAATACCATTTTTATCTACTCTGAAATCGATTTTACCGGCCTTGATCTCTTTAACGGCATTAGCCACATTGGGGGTAACCGTTCCGCTTTTGGGATTAGGCATTAATCCCCGGGTACCTAAGATTTTCCCCAAGCGTCCAACCATACCCATAACATCGGGTGAAGCGACGGCTACGTCAAAATCCAGCCAGCCGCCTTTGATTTTATCGATATATTCTTCGAGTCCGGCATAATCCGCTCCGGCATCCAGAGCCTGCTGAACTTTTTCACCCTTGGCGAAAACGAGCACGCGTACTTTTTTCCCGGTACCATAAGGAAGCACAACCGTACCCCGAACCATTTGATCGGCGTGTCGGGGGTCTACACCGAGCCTCATCGCAATTTCCACCGTCTCATCAAATTTGGCATTTGCTACAGTCTTCAGCAGCTTAACGCCTTTCTCGATTGCGTATTCTTCGTTGCGATCTATTTTTGCAATGAGATCACGATAACGTTTACTTCGCTTCATTCCTACCTCATCCAATATTTTTAGTCATTTATTCTACGACAATTCCCATGCTGCGCGCTGTACCTTCGATGATCCGCATGGCGGAATCAATATTGGCAGCGTTCAAATCCTGCATTTTCATTTCTGCGATCTTTTTAATCTGATCTTTACTCACCTTACCAACCTTATTCACGTTGGGCTCGCCGGAGCCTTTTTCCAAACCGGCCTCTTTTAACAATAAATCCGATGCCGGCGGCGTTTTGGTAATAAAACTAAAGGAACGGTCGGCATACACAGTAATTTCAACCGGAATAATATAACCGGCTTTTTCCTGAGTCTGAGCATTAAAGGCTTTGCAGAATTCCATAATATTCACACCATGCTGACCCAGCGCCGGACCAACGGGAGGTGAAGGTTTCGCCTGCCCCGCAGGTATTTGCAGCTTTATTTTACCAATTTCTTTCTTTGCCATTACAAACAACCTCTCAATTATTTTTCAAGCTCGACTTGCAGAAAATCCAACTCAACTGGCGTCGGCCTGCCGAAAATACTGATATTAACTTTGACTTTGTTCTTTTCTTCATTTATCTCTTCAACAAAACCGGTAAAGTCGTTAAACGGTCCGTCGACAACGCGAATAGGATCGCCCACCTTAAACGGAACAGATACCTTACCTTTGGCTTCTGTTTCGCGGCTGCGTTCTATTTTACCTAAAATGGAACGCACTTCGGAATCGCGCAAGGGAACCGGTTCGTTTTTGGGGCCGACAAAACTGACCACTCCGGGTGCATTGGAAATCACATGCTTGGTTTGATTGTCAAGCACCATCTCAATCAGCATATATCCCGGAAAAAACATCTTATTCTTTACGCGCTTCTTGCCGTCTTTCATCTCAATAATGTTTTCCGAAGGAATAATGATATGACCGATCTTATCTTCAATTCCTTGAAGTTTTATTTCATTTTCTATATGTATTTTTACGCGATGCTCCTTGCCGGTAAACACGCGTAATGCATACCATTTCATATCACTCACTCATAAACCCCGCAAAACAATTGAGATTAATAAAACAATTCAACGATTTTAGAAATAACTAAATCCGACAGAAAGATAAACACCGTAAAGACGATACTGACAAAAACCACGATCATAGTAGAATTAACCAATTCGCTGTGCGTCGGCCAGGACACCTTATTCATTTCTATCTTTACATCTTCAATAAACTGCTGAATCTTTTTTATCATTTTTTTTTCCGTCGCTCTAATTCTGCCATAAAAAATCAGCAGGCGTGGAGGGACTCGAACCCCCAACCCCTGGTTTTGGAGACCAGTGCTCTAGCCAATTGAGCTACACGCCTAGCTGTTTTTATTTTGATTCTTTATGTATGGTACGTTTATCACAATGCGGACAGTATTTCTTATACTCTACACGCCCGCTGTGCAAACGCTTGTTTTTGGTCGTCGTGTAATTACGATTTTTACACTCCGTGCATTCAAGAATAATATTATCTCTCACCTGAACTTACCTTCCGTTATTCAATAATCTCTGCCACAACACCGGCGCCTACCGTACGACCACCTTCACGG
>CAZIBE010000099.1:0-14372 GCA_964536685.1 uncultured Calditrichaceae bacterium
TTACCAGCGATATCATGGCAATAGCCACCATGATAAGCCCTTTGGTGGAACGGAATAAATAAGAATATTTCTTCATACGGTCTCCTGAAATTAGGGTTAAATTACTTGCACTGGGAGTCTGTAAATATTTACTTACTTTTACATCCAAAAAAATTTAACACTTTAATAATTCTTTGAGATTTCCCAGCAATTGCACACCTTTTTCATACAAATCAAAATTACGTCCGTTTAAACGCCATCGTGTTACCAGATAGCGCATCGAACCAATGGTGATGTAAATTGTTTCATCTACCAAAATACCTCTTCGGATTTCTCCTTTTTGGATACCTCTTTCTATTATTATCCTTAGCGTGTCTTCATGCATCTTTAAAAATTCATTCACCGCACTTGTTAACCTGATATCATTCTGAAAAATACTTTCGGAAAAAATCACCGCCGCTACGGCCGGTTTTTGTGTAAAATATTTTAACCGGTACAAAAAGATTTCTTCAAATTGTTGTAATGCGGGAAGTTTTGATTTTTTAACCTGTTCCAAATTCTGACGGGCTTCCGATTGGAACATATGCAAAATACCAAGAAGTATATCAATCTTACTATTAAAATGGCGGTATAACGCACCATCCGTAACGCCAATTTTTTTTGCCAGGTTATTGATGGTTAACCGCTGGATGCTTTTTTCGGCTATCAGTTCAATGGCAGCTTCAATGATTTGGCGTTGTCTTTCAGTTTTACTATCCATGGCTCTTTTTGTGTTAGTAAATATTTACATACAAATATACATCCTTAAATCATAGAATTCAAGAACTATTTAATTTCTCTGTAACAAGTCAGTTTCTCTTTTATTTTTCACTCTATTTTATCTTTTTCTTATGAGATTTTTTAGTATATTTACACGTTTCAGAAAAAACAATAACCATTTTTCAGGAGGATATAATGAGCCACCACAAAAATCTATCAGATATGACTAAAGCAGTACATGCCGGCATCGGCGACAATGAACATCTGGCGGTTGTGCCGCCCATATATCAAACATCAACCTTCAAGTTTCACAACGCTGCTCACGGAGCCAGCCTGTTCAGCGGTCAGGCCGACGGCTATATTTACACGCGTATGGGTAACCCCACTATCAATGCTTTGGAAGACGCCGTGGCCGATCTGGAAAACGGCTACAAGGGTCTGGCGACGGCCAGCGGGATGGCCGCCATTCATACGGTATTTACGGCTTTTCTGCAGGCCGGCGATCACGTAATTTGTTCGGAAGCGGTGTACGGTCCCACCAACACGCTGTTGGCTAACATTTTCCGTAAATACGGTGTAGAAGTTACTTTTACAGACACCGATAAGCTGGAAGCCATAAAAAATGCTTTTCAGGATAACACTAAAGTTCTATATATAGAAACTCCCGGCAATCCCACCTTAGCCATAGCCGATTTGGAAGGTGCCGCAAAAATTGCCCACAGCCACAACGCCCTTTTGGTAGTGGATAATACTTTTTCCAGTCCCATTCTGCAGAAGCCGCTGAATTTAGGCGCTGATATCGTATTGCACAGCATCACTAAATTCATCAACGGCCATGCTGATGTTGTAGGCGGATTGATTGTCGCCAAGACCGAAGAGCATTATAAAACGATGCGCAGCACGTTGAACCTGTTGGGCGGAGTGATGGATCCGCTGAATGCCTTTCTGGTGCATCGCGGGCTTAAAACGCTGGCCCTGCGTATGGAGCAGCACTGTAAAAACGCGCAAAAAATCGCTGAGTTTTTAGATACGCATCCCAAAGTGGAAAAAGTGATTTATCCCGGTCTGCCCTCTCACCCGCAATACGAAATCGCTAAAAAACAAATGAAGTGTCCCGGCGGTATGATTAGCTTTGAAGTAAAAGGCGGAGTGCAAGGCGGTAAAATCGTCATGGACAATGTTAAATTGTGTGCATTGGCGGTGAGTTTGGGCGGCGTGGAAACACTGATTCAGCATCCGGCTTCCATGACCCATGCCATTATGGGGCGCGAGCAGCGTCTGGAAGCGCATATCACCGACGGACTGGTGCGTCTTTCCGTAGGCGTGGAAGATGCCGACGAGCTGATTGCCGATTTGGATCAGGCGCTCAATAAAATTCAGTGATTATGAAATAGTAAGTTTTAAGGGTCAAGTGTTAAGTAATAATACGTATCAGGTAACAATATGAATGACCAGTTAAATAAAATTTTAGAAATATTGGGCTATCACGTAAGTGATAGCCCAAAATAATTTCAACTGGTCATTCATATTAACAGGTATCAGGAAGCAAGGAGGGAATAGTTTTATGGACTAAGTGCCTGATATACCGGTCGGTAAATGGTTTACCCTGAAGGGGCGCCTGTGGCGCAAAAAAGGTAATCGGTATCATCCCGATAAACCGGGATTTCGTACAAAACACTCAACTCTCAGGACGAAATGGTTTGTAGTCAAACCATTTCTATTCGAGTATACCTGATACTTAATACTTACCACTTAATACTTCATGATCATCCGGGAAAAAGTCCGGTCAAAACACGGATTCAGGGGTACAAGTAGACCCAAAGAAATAAAAGGTTCACAAACCATGCAAATACACGTTTCTTCAGAAATCAATACGCTGAAAACCGTTATCGTGCACACGCCGGGACAGGAGTTGGAACTGATGACGCCGGAAGCCGCCGATGAATTGCTGTACGACGATATTTTAAATGTTGATGCCGCGCGCGAGCAGCATCAGCAATTTACCGGCGTGCTGGCCAAAACAGCTCAGGTGCTGCAAGTAAAAGATTTATTACAAAGCATCCTGCAAAATGCCGATACAAAACGCGAATTGGTGCGTCACCTATGCCGGCGCCTGAATGCTCCCGAAGTGGAAGAAGCGCTGTTAGAGACGGAAGCGACCGAATTAACTGAGCGGCTTATTACCGGTACGCCGCTAAAACGTGATACTCTGGAACGCTTTCTTTCGCCTCGGCAATTTGCCCTGCCTCCGCTGCCTAATCTCTTTTTCACGCGCGATTCGGCTATGGTGCTGAATCAACGCGTATTCATCGGCAACATGGCTAACAAAATCCGCATGGCCGAAGCCATCATCATGAGTCATATTTTCCGCTACCATCCGGGAATTGTCTGTCATGATTTTTTAGCCGACGCCACTAAAACCGATTTACCCGAAGCCACCTTTGAGGGCGGAGATATTTTGATTTTACGGGAAGATACGGTAGTTATCGGAATGAGCGAACGCACCAGTCCGCGGGGCATCGACTATTTGATTGAAGAATTTAAGAATAAAAAGAAGATTAAGCATATCTTCGTCGTCATCCTGCCTAAAATCCGCGCCACCATTCATTTGGACATGATATTCACCATGATCGACCACGACAAAGCGGTGGTCTATCCCCCTTTGATTCTGGCCAAGAATGGGGTGGATGTGATTCATGTGAATATTTCCAAACCTACGCGTCCCAAATTCCGCCAGCAGCCCTACTTGTTAGAGGCTCTTAAACGGGTGGATATTAAGCTGGAACCCGTCTTGTGCGGCGGAGAAAGCGTATTGCACCAAAAGCGCGAGCAGTGGCAGTCCGGCGCTAATTTTTTCACCATCGGCCCGGGTAAAATTATCGGTTACGGTATTAATATGCACACTTACGACGAACTGGAAAAGGCCGGCATTAAACGCATCGAAGCCGAAGACGTGTTACATAATAAAGTAGATTTAAATACGCTGGATAAATACGCCATTGCTCTGCCCGGCAACGAGCTAACGCGTGGCGGAGGCGGCTGCCGCTGCATGACCATGCCCATTTTGCGGGAATAGACAGAGATAAGTTAAGAGCTAAAAAAATACAGTTTGTTCCAAGAGCGCTCGATTACAAAATTGGCGCTTTTTTTGTTTCTTTTCCTTTTATGTGAAACTCTTTGATGATACGCAGCAGATCGCGGCGTGTGATCTGCCCGATCATACGATTTTCTTCGTCTTTGACAATGATACGGCGAAAGAAAAAGCGTAAAAACATATCGGCAATTTTAAAAATATCCGTGGAAGGCGCTACACAAAACACCTCTTTGGTCATGAAATCTCTTACCTTACCGCCGGGAAGTTCGAAATAAGATCCTCTGGTTAATAAACGAAGACAATCTTTTTCCGATAGAATACCCACGATCTTCTTTTTTTCATCAAGCACCGCTGCGCCGGTAACTCCTTTATCTAAAAGAATGTTAATGGCCTGGTAAACATCCATATCTTCTTTTAGAGTTACAAACGTTTTATCCATGTAATCTTCAACTTTGTGGATTTGAGTCATCATACTCTCCCGTTAAATTTTAAAAAGCTATCTATAATATGCTGAAGCAAACAGATAATTTCAAGTTAAATATTAAATTCACATAAACTACAGCTAATTAATTTATGCAAATTTCAGCTATTACCTGTTTTAAGAATAATAATCTACCTTACAGCCGCAACCGTCCCACATCTGATCGTACGTATCTAAATGGTCATTTACCAGCGCCTGAGCCTCTTCTTTACTTTTATATAAACGCAGAACCACTTCGTTTTTATCGCTGGTCTCCTGCGTAATGTAGAAATTGCCATGACGTAAAATGCGGATAAATCCGGAAATAAGCGTATCCCGTTCCAGTACAATTTCATCCACACTTTTAAGCAGGTCATCTAATTTGGTGGGACTCATCAGAAACACTTTGAATTTTTGTATCTCCGAAATTAATTGCTGCATATCCATATTTTCTTATCTCCTGCTAATTTGAAATATCTTTAAAATATACACCCCCCCATGGTCATCCTTTTACTTCAAGTTTTTACTCTTACTCTCGCTCGCACTCTTTCTCTTAATCTTACTCTCAAATTCTCAGAGTAAGAAACGAGAGTAAGAGGTAAGAGCAAGACTTGATATTATTTCCAGAGAACGAAATGCTTTCGCTTTCTCTTAATCTTGATCTCAAATTCTCAGAGTAAGAAGTGAGAGTAAGAGAGAAGAGCAAGAATGCGTATTGCACCAATAAAAGATAGAACGTTCAAAAAAAGAGTGGCTGTCTTCAGAGCAAACTCTTCTCCTCAAGTATTGTACGCAGAGCGCCAACCGATTCAAACACAACGGCCTCCATTCCTTCTCTTTTAGCGCCATCCACATTTACCGGCCGGTCGTCGATAAAAAGGCAGTCCCGCGGCGAACAATTTACGCTTTGAGCGGCCAACAGGTAGCAGCGCGGCTCGGGTTTTAAACAGCCGGTTTCGAAGCTGAGCAGCGGATCGGTAAAATATTTCAGCAACGGCAGATTATTCTTTACATACTCCCAGTGCAGCGGCCCTAAATCCGATAGCAATCCCAGGCGGTACTTCTTACTTAGCTGGCCGACCAGCTCATCCATCCCTTTCATTTCGCGAAAGACCGCACACCACTCCCGTTTAAAATCCTCATAGTTTAAGTCAATTCCCGTTTGCCGGCAAAAGATTTCGTGAAATTCCTGCGGCGAAAGTTTGCCGCGAACATAGTTCTGAAAGTAACTGTCGGCAAATAGTTTTTCCATCAGCTTCAAATCGGCGTTGGCTGTGGGAATATTCAGATAGCGAAAAATGCCCTGCGTTAAATCCACATCCACTAACACCCGGCCTAAATCGAAGATTACCGCTTTAATCATGGAATCCCCTGAATAAGTATTAAGTGTTAAGTCATAAGTATCAGGTAGCAACTAATTTCTACTAATTTGCATCAATAAAATAATTCTTACTTTTTAATTTTCAATTCTTAATTAAATTTCTTCTTTCGGAAAAACTTTAATCGCTTTAAAATTGCGAATCTGTACCGAACCCGGTTTGGCGCCGCGCGGTTTGTGCACATCTTTGGCAAAGCAGTAATGGACCTGTACTTTGCCGGCAGCGCGCATCTTGGAATGATAAGCGGCTAACTGTGCCGCCGCGCGGATATCTTCTTTAGGCACGCCGTTTTTCAGATGGGCGCAGCGCAAAATTACATGACTGCCCGGAAATCCGCTGACATGGAACCACAAATCGTTGGCTTGCGCTTCCTTTAAAGTCAAGCGGTCGTTGCTGGCGTCGTCCTGCCCCACTAAAATTTCCAGACCCGACGGGCTGACATATTCCTTTACACGCATCATTGAATTAAACTTTCCGCAATAATCTGTCTGAGTTTCTGCCCCGCTTCGAGGACAAAAGAATCCCCATTCTTTACCCCCTCCTCGGCCATTTGCAGCGTATCGTAAAAACAATCCCAGGCGCGGCGTTCCCCTTCATAAATCCCCTTAAAACGGTTGTTTTCCGCCGGAAAATCCTTAAACAATTTACTCAGACGGCGCACGCCCAGCCGGAAGAATTCTGTGGCCAGTTCCTCCTCGCCGTCGGATGACAAATCAAAATATTTAAGCGCAAAGCGCAGCATGATCACAGTGCGCGGAATGGCCGATACAAAGCAGCCCGTAAAGGGGTCGATTTGCTCTTTGATTGTATCCACCGGCCAGGGCAAATTGCGGGCGTACTCCGAAAACAGCAGCGTACGCACATAATCACCGATGATTTTACCGGCCTGCGCTTTACGAATGGCTTCTCCGGCAAATAAATTCTTATCGTGGCGCATAATCAGGCCGTCCTGATGCAGGTAGCGCAAATAGGGCTTCCGGCTGTATAAGACCGACAGCAGATAGCCCTGATCCTCGGCCCGGCCGATGACTGACGGAGTGAACGGGCGGTACTTGCGTAAAGCGTCTATCAAAATCCCGTTGGTGCCGCCGGTAACATGTACGCGCTGCAGCACTTCGCGCGGTTTATGCAGTTCGTAGCGCATCATCATTTCCGCCTCCGTACTCAGCGCCTGCGGCAAACGGCTGGAAAAAATGTATTCATCCGCAGACAACTCCCCCGGCTGCGGCCAGATTACATCCGGCGTAAACAACGATTGGGCAATATCCTCCTTATTCACCAAAGCGCCGGCAATCATGCCCAGTTCCACCTCATTGCCAAGATCATCCCGGCCCACGGCGCCCCACAACGGCGTATTAAAATGCTGAAAAGCGGTACGACCGGTGGCGCTCAGCAATTCCTTTTGCGGAAACACCTGATCCAAATCAATCTTAAACGTGGCGCGCAGCTCCGTCTGTTCGAACACCTGCCACAGGGCGGCTAACGCTTTTAAAAAAGAATAATGCCGTCCGTATTCCCCGTCCACGCCAAATACCCTCTGCAAAGCTTCTCCGCAGTCCCCTAAGCCAAAATGCGCGGCCAGCGGGACCAACGCTTCTTCAAGCATACGCCGCGTATCGTCTTCCGTAAAAATGAACAAACGCAGATTAGCAAACTTCCCATACTGTTTAAACAGATGACGAAAATAGGGTTTGGCCAGCCGGTGCAGACCCTCATGCGTCACCGAAGCCGACAGCGCCACGTTCAAAACCTCATTCGGCGGCACAACGCCTTGTTTTTTTTCGAAGGCAACGGCGTTATCCAGGGCCCGTAAGCCATACAGAGCTTCGTTCTTTTCCAAAGCAATACCCAGGGGGATGGGATGATCATACCAAAATTTTTGTTCTTCGGCAACGACCTCATTCAGTTCCAGCCGTAATTGCCGCGGTAAAAAAGTATCATCGATCCCATCGCTAAGCGGCGTAGTAAGCAAAAGATTGGATGTGAACAGCATTTCACGAAGGGGATTCCGGATGGGGCGGGCATTGAGGCGCGTTAGCGAGACCGTCCGCCGGCGGCGCAGTTCTTCCACTTTAACCGGCCGTAACTGCGGCGCATCCAGCCCCAATCCTTCCGGAAAAAAGATACGGCGTAACAGATTAATCTTGGCCCGGCGGTCTTTTTGCAGAAATTGCTGTGCGGCCTCGGCCAGCCAATTGGCGAATGCTTCGTCCTCGCGCGCTTTGGCGGCAATTTCCCCTTCTACCGCTGCGGACGCTTCCAGCAAAAATCGCCCGTCCGCTCCCCCGCTTTGCAACACGCCTACAGCCTGCCGGTACTGCGGACATTTTTTACCGCATAAAACATGCAAAAAGGCCGCCGCCAGCGCCGCTTCGTTTTCAATATCGGAGGCCATCTCCGCCAGCGTTAAAGGCAAAGCCTCATCGGAAAGCAGATGGTAAATTAAACTCCGAAAATTTGTTATATTTTTATCTTTGCTATTTTTTTTATTCATTTAGATTCCATTAGCCGCGGCAAAATTTAAGCGCCGATTTTCGTAATCAAAGCCCGAAAGCCGGCGTCGCGGATGGCCTGGGCCACTTGCTCCGCATTATCCGGACACAGAGCGATCACCGCCCCCCCGCCGCCGCCGCCGGTAAGTTTGGCGCCTAACGCACCGTTAGCCCGGGCGATAGCCACTAACTCTTCTATCTCCTTGCTGGAAACCTGCAAGGCATTAAGCAAACCCTGATTAATATTCATTAGTTCGCCCAACGTGGCCATATCATAATGTTTGATAGCCTGCACGGCCTGCATAGTGAGATCGTCAATTTCATTAAAAAGATGTTCGTATAATTTTTGATTCTTTTGCCAGGCGGCCTGTACTTTGCTAACCATTTTAGCAGTCAGACTTTCCACCCAGGTCAGCCCGATGACCACGGGAATGGGCGCTTTCACTTTGAGCGGCTTAATCAACGGCGGCTGCCCTTTTTTATACAGCAAAAATTTACCGTAAGTAGCCAGCGTATTGTCAATGCCCGAAGCGGTGCCGTGCACGATGGTTTCCGAGGCGAAAGCCAATTCGGACACCCGTTCGTCTGTCAGTTGCAAATCATATTTTTCGGATAAGGCGCGAATGATTGCCACGGCCAGCGCCGCCGAGCCGCCTAATCCCATAGCGCGCGGCACCTGCGGGAACACTTCGATCTTCATATTGCTTTGCTGCAAATTCAGCTTATCCAGAATCAGTTCCAGCGATTTAAAAATGGAATACTTATGATCCGCCCCCCACTTCAGATGTTCTTCCACGCCCCAGCGTGAAATTATCAGATGCGTGCCTTCCCGCTCGCTGTCGCTTACTTTGGCCTGCATGGCCAGCGGAATGGGCGCCGCCAGAGCATGACCGCCGTAAACCACGGCATGTTCGCCCAATAAAATAATTTTTCCATAACCGGTGGGCAGTTTGGGCGCGGCCTCTTCCGGCGCTTCTATATGCGCCTTCTTTTCTTTTTCGGATTTTAGCTGTTTAATGATTTCCTTGGCCTTCCAGATTTTAATCTCCGAAGAATCAATCAGTTGCTCTACCACATCTTCGAAAATTTCCGGTTCGGCTTTGGCGGCCATGGCCACGCTGCGCGCATGCAGGCTCATGTGGCCGCGTTGAATACCTTCGGTAGCCAGCGCTTTTAAGGCGGACATGTTTTGCGCCAGACCCACCGCGCCTAATACCTCCGCCAGTTCACGCGCAGAATTAATTTTCATTAAATGGTGCGTAATGGGCACCATGGGATTGCTCTCCAGCGGGCCGCCCACCGTTCCCACGCGCACGGGCAGTTCGATATAGCCGGTTAAATCGCCCTTTTCATTTTTACCCCAGCGCGTTAAGGCCGAATAGCGGCCGCTGCGGGCAGCGTAAGCATGAGCGGCTGCCTCGATGGCCCGCCAGTCGTTGCCGGTGGCGATAACCACCGGATCGATGCCGTTCATGATGCCCTTGTTGTGCGTGGCCGCGCGATAGGGATCGGCCAGGGCGAACTCGTTGGCCAGGATGATGCCGTCGCGTACATCTTCGCCGCTGTAGCCTTTATCAGCCAACAGTTCCGCCGGAACGGTACAGTTGGTGCGCACTAAGGAGCGATCGGCCAGATTGGACAAAATGCGTAAAAACACCTTACCGCCGGTGATCTTTTCCACCAGCGAAGCCACACCCTCGCACATACTGTTCACTAAATTTGCGCCCATGGCGTCACGCACGTCCACCAGCAAGTGCACAATCAGCATATCGCCTCGATGGCTGGCGCCGCTGATGATACGCACCTCCACATCACGGGCGCCGCCGCCGCGGGCTACAAGTTTAGGATGCAAACCGTTGGCCAGACTGATGATTTCTTCCTTGCTCTGAATCACCGCCTGTTTAGCGCGTGAAGTATTTTTTATATCCACTACCTGTATCTGCCCGATTAACACTGGCTCGCTGGCTTCGCTGGTAAACCCGCCGGCTTTGCGCACGGTTTTGGCTGCCGCGCTAACCGCCGCCACAATGGAAGGCTCTTCCACCGCCATGGGCACGATATAATCTTTACCGTTGATTAAAAAATTCAAACCCAGGCCCATGGGCAAGGCAAAGGTGCCGATGACGTTTTCGATGATCTTGTCGGCTTCATCGGCGGCCAGTAAGGCGCGCGTTTGACGTAATTTTTCATATTCTTCGTTAGATAAAAATTGTTTTTCATAAAGAATGCGTAAGCGTTCCTGAATATTTTTTCTGTAAAATCCGGAAATACGCGATTTTAGCATAATGGCGTCCTATGTTTTTGAATTATTTTAGATAGGATAATTTAACAAAAAAATACATCAAATGCTTATAAAGGATAAAAAAGCCTCAAAGCTGTCCTAAATAAAGATAAATGGCTTGGTTCATGTTGTTTCTGTTGAAGATAGCAACACAAATCAGGCATTTTCAAAAACAACTCTTATGTCTATGTATGATTTTTATTTTTTTATGAATAGCCACTATCTAAAGATAGTGGCTATTCATAAACATTATTTAGGACGGATGTGAAAATGCCTATTACTGCTACTGTGAAGGTTATATTGGCACTATTGCAGTTACAATTTGTGAATTATTCAGGCTAAGCGTATTTTAGTTGTTTACGGTTGCAATTGGTTGTTCTAATTCCGAAATTCAATTAAAAATCATATCAAAAAACACTTACTATAAAGGAGTTATCCCCATGCATGAAAACAGCATAAAATTACTAAACAAAGCGGTAGCCGACGAACTTTCCGCGGTACACCAGTATATGTATTTTCATTTTCACTGCGACGATCTCGGCTATGATTTGCTGGCCGGTTTGTTCAAACGCACGGCCATCGAGGAAATGATTCATATCGAACGCCTCGCCGAGCGCATTCTTTTCCTGAAAGGTGAAGTAGAAGTACAAGCCTCCCAGGAGGTCGAAAAAATAAAAGATGTGGAAGGCATGCTGAAATTAGCCGCCCAAATGGAAGAACAAAGCGCCAAAGATTATAATCTGTGGGCCAATGAATGTTCGGCCAATGCCGATTCCGTTTCTAAAAAGCTGTTTGAAGACCTGGTGTCCGATGAAGAACGCCACTTTGATCAGTACGACACCGAACTGGACAATATGGCCAAATTCGGCGACCGCTACCTGGCCCTGCAATCCATTGAACGCAGTAAAAACCGCGCCGCCGGCATGCCGCAGGAATAAACTGGAACCAGCTACAGTATTTCAACCGTCCCATTCGGGACGGTTGAAATAATTCGATTTGCTCTTGATTCCCACCGGTAAATCGGGATTTCGTACAAAACACTCAACTCTCAGGACGAAATGGTTTGTATGCAATCCATTTCTATTTAAGTATACAAAAAAACCGATTAATCTTCGTCCTGTAAATACACCCCTTCGGTGGCAGCGCTAATATCCAGCACCCGGAAACCCAGTTCCTGAATACGACGGCTAAAATCAGCCACCCCCTCGTCATCCCTGCCAAAAACCAAGCCGATATCTCCGCCGCCGGCGCCCGAAGGTTTGTAAGCCAGTCCCGCGGCAGCCGCTTCCGCCGCAATACGTTCATGCGAGTCGGAAATAATGGGCATGCCGCTTGTTTCGCCTAATTCCTTCATCGCGCTGTAATAATCGCCCACAATTGTTAAAAATTCATCCAATTGTTTATTTTCATAAGCAGTGCAACCGGCGACGCTGAGATTCGACAAACGCTCAATGAGCTGCGCATACAAGGCAGGATTGATATCGCGCAACTGATTGACGCCCTGAACAAACTGCTGCGTGGAAGCCGATTTACCGGTCCACACCGTAAGCATTCTCAACTCATCCCATGGCGCCACACGCTGAGGGATTTCCGGCGCAGGCGCTGAAGCCGTGGCCATGCGGTAAATCAATCGTCCGCCAAAAGTGCTGGCGGCAATATCAATGCCGCTGCCGATCTTGCCCTGCGCTTCGTGGTGGGCCCGGTAAGCTAATCCGTAAATCTCCGTCAATCCAAAATTACGATCCATATACTTTAACAGGGCGTAAACGAGAGCCACGGTTAAGGCGGCGCTGGAACCAAATCCTAATTTGGCATGCAGACTGGGCGAATAAAAATCATCAGTGTTCAAAGCCGCGGTCAACGCCGGCAATTTCATTTGCCGTTCGTTGAGATAAGCCCAAACCAGTTCAAAAATAGTACGAAAGAAAGACAGCCGTTTTTTGCGCGATTCTTCCAGAGAAGGATTAAAGCGAATATGGCCTTTGGGCGTTACCACAAAAGGCTCGGCGTCGATACCCAACGAAGGCGATTCTACTACAAACTCCGCTCCTTCTCTGGGCGCTAAACGAACTTCGGCCCAGCGGTCCACCGCACAGACTAAGGCCGGAGCGCCTTCTAAGACGGCGTACTCGCCTAACACAATCATTTTACCCGGAGCGTGAACGATCATTTTATTCCTCCCTGATAATTTTTACACCTTGACCCGGGCGGCTTACCAGACAGGTCTGCACACCGTTCAGATCGGACAAAGCCCCCTGAACTTGTTGCGCAGCTTCCGGCAAACAAAGAGCTTTTAACTGCGGTCCGGCGTCGATGGTAAAATAGACCGGCAAACCGCTGTGACGCAGCTCTCTGATTAAATGCATAGCTTTTACCGTAGTTCCGTTCCAGTAAATCAGCCCCGGATTAGAGGACAAAGCCAGAGCGTGCATTTTAAGGCAGCTGAACTCGGACAGCTCGCCGACCTTATGGAAATCGCGCGCCAGGATGGCCCGGCGCATTTCCAGTAAATCTTCTTGCTGATGATCCATCCAGGCCTGATAGTAGGGCGAGGTGCGCCGGCTGAGTTCCATGCCGTCGGTGGAGCCGGTTTTTTTCCGTTCCGTGGTGGTGATGGCAATTAGGAGACGCACATCCCAAAAAGATTCATCGGCAATTTGTTCGGCCACGGCGTCGGAACCGTCCGGATTCCTACCGTGATGCATTTGTACAAAGCCGCCGAACACAGAGCGCGCCGCCGATCCGGAACCCTGTCGCGCCAGTTCCGAAAGCTGTCCGGACGTTAGCTCCACTCCCAGTGCGCGCGTGGCCGCTAAGGCCAAAGCGGCAAAACCGGATGCGGACGAAGCCAGACCGGCGGCTGTGGGAAAATTGTTTGCGCTGTGTACTTCCGCCTTCAACTCGCTTCCGGCCTTTTCCCTGACCAAATCTAAAAAGCGGCTGAGACGCACGGTTTCATCTTTTTGGGCGGGACGGTTATTCAGATAAAAGGTATCGCCCGATAATTGGGAAGAAAACTCGACCGATGTGGTGGTTTCCAGTCCGTCCAGTGTCATGGAGACGGAGCCCACAGCCGGTAAATTCAGGGCGACATCGCGCTTGCCCCAGTATTTGATCAGGGCAATATTCGAATTGGCTTTGGCGGTTATTTTCATTTCATTAAAATTTCTATCGGCCAAGCTCACCTGCCGCTATGGAGCGCAGCGGAATAGCGGTCAGGTGGAGCGATTTGTTATGTGCTGATGGCATAATTATCGTTCTTCTTTTGTTTGATATAATTTTCTATTCGTTTGTTTCTTGAGTTAATAAAGTTTATCACCTTTTGTTTATATATTAGATATTGGCTAACATCTGAAAATGTCGGGCGAGTTTTGAAACCATCAAAAGGCAAATAAAATTTAATCTCATTATTTTCATCAATCAAATCATCCAATAAAAAGAAATGGGTGTAGCCCATAAAATTATCAAACAAATCGAAGAATTGTTTATATCTCAATAAAGTGTCGTAAAGTGGACTTTTTTCACTCAAATAAAAGAGACGAATACATTCTAAAGTTAAATCAAATCTATCATCAATTAAACTATTTACTCCACGCGCTTGATTGATTGTATGCTTACCGTCAATTCTGTTATTTGGGAAGATTATATAAGCTCCAATAGTAGAACCTGCATCAAAAAGTTCATTTACTTCGTTTGGGATTTGTTCTGTAATCCATTTCTTTCGCTTATGATTTTTATACGAGTGTGTTATTGCATCGCTACCTAAAAAAAATTCACCAAGTTCTGATTTGTGATATAGATAGACGCCATTTTTATTGTCATGTAATTCAAAAAAAGCACCATTGGGCAATGGCTTGCTCCACAAGATTTTATGATATTTGCGGAGTGTGGGACTAGTGCTATCAGGGTCCCCACCATTTGAATCAGA
>CAZIBE010000100.1:0-14069 GCA_964536685.1 uncultured Calditrichaceae bacterium
TTAGCCTCCGGCGTATATTTTTACCGTTTGCAGGCGGGAGATGTGGTACAGACCAAACGTATGCTGCTGGTGAAGTAAAAAGTCAGCAGCTTTTAAATAAACTAACAAAGCCCTGCCGATGTACGGCAGGGCTTTTTGTTTTTTAATGCTAGGGTAGTTTTGTTCACGTTTTTTGCCCCACCCCCATCCCCTCCCCGTCCGACGGGCAGGGGCGTCCGGCACGCTTAACGCTTTTCTCTTTTCGGATTTCTATTTCCTCAGTTCATCACCACTTACTACTTAATACTTGCCACTTATTACTTAGCGCTTGCCGCTTATTACTTAATCCTTCCAGCCAATTATCCCTGATATTTCCTTACTATCAGAGACGCGTTTCCTCCGCCAAAGCCAAAATTATTAGTAGCCGCAATTTTAATATCCGCGCGTTGTGCTTCATCTAACACGATGTTCAGATCGCACGCGTCATCTAACTCAGCCGTGTTAATGGTCGGCGGGATTATTCCGTGGACCACGCTCATTACTGTAGCGATAAATTCCACGGAACCGGCGGCAGCCAGAAGATGGCCAATCATGGATTTTATGGATGTAATTTTAAGATTGTGCTTAGAATTGGCAAACACCTTTTTGATGGCTAAGCATTCGGCCTGATCATTCAGAGGCGTTGACGTACCATGAGCATTGATATGCTGCACCTGCTCTGCAGAAATGCCGGCGTCGTCCAGCGCTTCCTGTATTACGCGCACCATGCCGTCTGCTTGCGGCTGCGGCGCCGTAAAATGGTAGGCGTCCGCCGTGTTGCCGTAACCGATTAGCTCGGCGTAGATATGCGCGCCGCGGGCGCGGGCATGTTCTAATTCCTCTAAAATAACAACTCCGGAACCTTCGCCCATTACAAAGCCGTCACGGTTTTTGTCGAATGGCCGGCTGGCGCGCTGCACATCGTCGTTGCGCGTGGACATGGCGCGTAAAGAGCAAAAACCAGCATATGGTAAAGGATTAATAGCAGCTTCTGCGCTGCCGGCCGCCATGATCACGGCGTTGCCCCGCTGAATCATACGGTAGGCTTCGCCGATAGCATTTCCGCCGGTGGAACAGGCCACCGAAGGCGCAGCCAACGGACCTTTAAATCCCAGGCGAATGGAAACCAGGCTGGAACCCATATTAATTAATACGGCCGGAATAAAAAAGGGGCTGATAGCGGAAGGTCCTTTTTCCAACAGCTTTTTCATGCCCTCCTGTATAGTCAGCGCTCCGCCAATACCCGAACCTAAGATGACCCCCGCCTTAGTGGCGTCATAGTTCGACTCGGCCAGTCCGGAATTCTGGAAGGCCATTACGGCTGCGGCGATGCTAAAATTGGAAAAACGATCAAACCGCTGGAAGGTCTTCTTGTCTATCCATTTTAACGGTTCAAAATCTTCCGCCTTTACCTCGGCGGCCATTTGCGAGCGATACGCTGCCGGATCAAAATGTGTAACGCGTTGAATACCGTTCCTGCCCGAAATCAGACCCTGCCAAAAATTTACCAGGCCCACCCCAATGGGCGTTACGGCGCCCATTCCTGTGACCACTACGCGATTTTCCTTCACCATTTCTCCTGAGTAAAATTAGCTATTTTTTCATTGGCTGAACTTAATGTTTACTAATTCATATTTTACAAATTACATACAATTCATAATTATGGCTATAATCACACAATTGATACTTTTAAGAGATAGTTCGCATTTATACTGTTATTGGAAGGAACACAGAACGTTCAATTATTTATTTTGGCAGGTAAAAACCGTTTTTTCTTCTAAGAAAATCCGAAAGGGCAAGCCCCCGGAGCAGGGAGAAATGGAGCCGGCCTTAAAATACACGTAAATGTCCGCAGACAAAAAGCCGTGGCTAATTTTCTTTTTTTGTGCTAAACTTCAACGGACGATAGAATGGACAAAAATTAAACAAGCCTGTAAACAGGGGAACCACGCCAATCCATCCCCAGGGCGTTTTAGGCCATACAAACACAAGAGCGAGTAAAATCACTCCTAAAATAATGCGTAAAATGCGATCGATACCGCCGACGTTTTGTTTCATCATAACCTCCGATATAAAATGCGTAAACTTTTTAAGAACATTGCCAGGTAATTTAAATGACCTAAACGCGGGAGAAGTAAATAATATTCCGTGAAGACGGAGGATTCATCTATCTTCGCGTTCTTACTCTCGCTTCTTTCTCATTCTCTTACTCTAAGCTGAATTTAAAAAGCCAAAGTACTGGTTGAAAGAAAGGAAATAGAGTGAGAGTAAGAATTAAGATTAATATTTTTATAAAATATTAATGCCGGTAATATGATATTCTGTTTTTTACTCTCTCTTCTTTATCCCATTCTTAATCCAATCGTAATCTAAAAATCCAAGGCGCCGGTTAGATGAAAGAGATAGAGTAAAAGGCAAGAGCAAAAGTAAGAAAGATTTGAAGAATATCCGTTTTTTATTTTTTTGATTAGTACCTTAACTCAGCAAAAATAAATCACAACAACATGAAAAGTGTTGATATTCGCTCACCCCTTCAATTTTTCTCTCCCCAATTGGGAGAGGGACCAGTCACAAAAGTGGCGGCTTTCGCCGGGGAGAGGGCTAACTATCGAAAATTAAATAAATTAAAATGAAAATTTGCTGAGCAAAAGATATAATCAATTATTTTTTTTAGAAAGAGGCTCAAATATAAAAAGCCGGAATAAATCCGGCTTATATATCTGAAGTTCTAAATTTTAATTAGGTTGGGAATAAACGCTAACTTTTTTACGTGTACGGTCTTTTCGCTCAAAAGTCACAAAACCGTCCACCTTGGCAAAAAGCGTGTCGTCGTTTCCTCTGCCAACATTTTCGCCGGGATGGATCTTGGTTCCCCGCTGACGCATAATGATCGAACCAGCGGTTACAAACTGTCCGCCAAAGGCTTTAATGCCGAGGCGTTTCGAATGACTTTCACGACCGTTGCGTGAACTGCCAACACCTTTCTTATGAGCCATTTACGCCTCCTTTTTTTCTGCTGATTTTTCTTTTTTAGCGGCTGTCTCTTTAGGCGCCGCCTCTTTTTTTGCAGGCGTTTCCTTTTTAACGGGAGCTGCTTTTTTAGCCGGGGCTTTGGCTTTAGTTGCTTTTTTGGTTTCCGTCTTAGCCGCTTTAGGCTGAGTTTTGGCAGATGCTTCGGCTGCTTTTGGCTCGGCTTTGGCCTTGGCTTTAGGCGCGGCTTTGACTACGCCGATATCATCAATTTTAATAATCGAAAAACCCTGACGATGACCGTTCTTTTTCTGATAGCCCTTACGGCGTTTTTTCTTAAAAACAATAATGGTTTTTTCGCGGCCATGTTCAACCACGGTAGCGGAAACTTTCATATTCTTAATGACGGGCGTACCAATTTGCGTTTTACCCTGATCATCCGAATAAACGAGAACATCTTCAAATACGATTTTGCTGCCGTCTTTGGTCTGCAAATGTGGGACTTTCAATCTCTGGTCTTTTTCAACGCGAAACTGTTTCCCGGCGATTTCAACTATTGCGTACATCTATTATCTCCTGGTATTCAATTCAAAAGAGCACGTAATTTAAAGAGATCATAACTGTTTGTCAATATAAGACTGGAGAATATGGCAATTAATTTTACTTTTTTTTAAGGAAAGCGGCCTTTTTCTAAAATTGATTTTACCCGATTGCCCCGGCCGTTATTTTCCTTCAATATTTTTCAGATAGCTGAGCAAATCCTCTCTGGAGAGAATACCAACCAGCCTGCCCTTTTGTATTACCGGTAATTGATTGACGCCGTCGGACTGCATCTCATTAAAGGCCTCCCACAGATTAGTTTTCGGCTCAAGAGTACGCAATTGGGAAAAAGGCAAATAGCTGTCCTTCACATGCAGTTCTTCCCACTGTTCCTGCGGGATATGGCGTACGTGATGCAGCGTTAGCAGGCCAGCCGGTTGTTTGCCTTCCTCCACTACGATGTAGCGACGTCCCTCGCCGATAATATGGTAATCCATGAGTGTCTTAATGGTCTCATCGCTGGGGATGACCGCATAGTTGGGATTCATGGCGTCTTGCACGCGGTAGTTCATTAAAATACTGCGCAGATTGCCACGTTGAATCTGGGCGCTGGCCGATGTATCCAAAAACCAGCCAATGAAAATCAACCATAGCCCGTCCATTATATTTCCGCCAACGCTCATCATAAAGCCCAGAATGATAAACAGAAAGCCGATCAGCCGGCCGATAGAAGCCGCTATTATGGTAGATTTTCGAAAATCATGATTCACCACTAAAAACATGGCGCGCAAAACGCGGCCGCCATCCAACGGAAAACCGGGAATCAGGTTAAAAAGGCCAAGGATCAGATTGATGTAGGCTAAATATTTGCAGACACTAGCAAGCACCTCATTATGAACCATATGAACCATGAGAGGCAGGAGGGAATATAACAAACCAGCCAAAATCAGATTCACTACCGGCCCGGCCGCCGCTATCCAAAATTCCGGCGCGGCCTTTTCCGGTTCCTTCTCAAATTGCGCTACGCCGCCAAAAATAAGCAAACGAATGTTTTTTACTTCTATCTTAAACAGGCGGGCTACCAGGGCATGTCCGATCTCGTGCAGCAAGACACTGGCAAACAGCAAAATGGAGGTTATGATGCCGGCGCTCCAGTACAGCGCTTTGCTCCAGCCCGGAAACTCGTGCGGGAAATAACCGGTTGACAACATCCAGGCTACAATAATTTCAATAAAAAACCAGGAATAATCAATGCCCACCGGAATTTTAAAAATCCGTCCGATACGTATCATTTGATGCTGCATAAATCGCTCCGCCTATTTACTATTGTTTTTTTAAGATAATGTAAAAAGAGTTTAAAATAAAATGTTAACTAAAAAAAACAGGCCGGCGCTCACATTAACAAATCAACACAGAGAAAAAAAATTAAAATATTTAAAAAAATGAATGGACATTCATTCATTTTTTAGTATATTATATCAAACGCTTTTCGTTTCCCTTTTGGTCGGAGGTATCTGCAATCGAAAATCATCGTGTATTTTTATCCATATAATATAATGGAAGGAGTGCTTTATGGCTATTGGCGGAAGTTTTATTGTACAAGCGATCGGAAACCGTAAAATATTTACGGTGGATGATATCAGCGAAGAGCAAAAGGAAATTGGCCGCCTTGCAAAGGAATTTGCGGTCGAACAGATTTTGCCCAAAAAGAAGGAGATCGAACAGTTCAATCCCGAGCTGACCCGTAAACTAATGCGGGAGTTGGGCGAACTTGGTATGTTAAGCATCGATATTCCGGAGGAATACGACGGCATGGGACTGGACAAAGTAACCTCTGCCCTGGTTAACGAAAAGATCGCTCTGAGCGAATCCGGCTCGTTTATGGTCACCTTTTCGGCACATACCGGTATTGCCACTCTGCCAATTGTTCTTTTTGGCACAGAGGAGCAAAAGAAAAAATATCTGCCGAAGCTGGGCAGCGGAGAATGGATTGGCGCGTATGCTCTAACCGAACCCGGCGCCGGTACCGATGCCCTGGCCGCTAAAACAACAGCGGTATTAACTGAGGACGGCAAGGCCTATATCCTGAACGGCAACAAGCAATTCATCAGTAACGGCAGCTGGTGCCGAACATTGATTTGCTACGCCAAAATCGACGGTGAAAAATTCACCGGATTCATCGTTAATATGGATTTACCCGGCGTAGAGCTGGGTCCGGAAGAGAAAAAAATGGGCTACAAGGGTTCCAGCACCACCAGCGTTACTTTGACTGATGTCCATGTGCCGGTGGAAGATATGTTGGGTATGCCGGGCAAAGGGCATCAAATCGCCTTCAATACGCTGGATATCGGGCGCTATAAATTAGGCGCCGCTGTTTTGGGCGCTTCCAAAGCAGCCATCGACGAATCCGTAAAATACGCTCTGGAGCGGAGGCAATTCGGCCAGCCTATCGCCAATTTTGGCGCCATCAAATCCAAATTCGCCAACATGATTGTTCGCACTTACGATCTGGAGAGCATCCTTTACCGTACCGTAGGCGACATTGATATGGCCATCAGCCGCGTGGATCACAATGCGCCGAATTATTATCAGCAAATTATTAAGGCAATCGAAACCTTTGCCACGGAGGCATCGATGACCAAAGTATTCGGAACCGAAGCGCACTGGCTAACCGCAGACGACGGTTTGCAGATATTCGGCGGTTACGGTTACACAGAAGAATATCCTATGGCGGCCATGGTGCGCGATACGCGCGTGGATCGGATTTTTGAAGGCACCAATGAAATCAACCGCCAGATTATTACCGGTCATTTTTTAAAGAAAGCGCTCACAGAGGAACTACCTATCCGCGATAAAATCAAAGAAAACGAACGGCTTTTGAACGGCGCTACTATTCAGATAGAAAGCGATATTTTGCGCCCGGAAAAAATCGCCCTGGAATATGCCAAAGCCATTACGCTTTATGTGTTCAACGAATCCATTATCCGTTACGGGCAGAGTTTACGGCATGAACAGCAGCTAATGGAAATTTTAGCGGATATGTTTACCGATGTTTATGTAATGGATAGCGTGCTGGCGCGCGTAAGCCAGTATGTGGAGAAAAACGATTATGAATCCATCCGCATGCACATCGCTCAAATCGGGACGGCGCAAAAAGCACAGCGCATTACGGCCAACGCCCGCACCGCCCTGTTGGCCATCGAAACCAATCACGAACTGGAGAAGGCGCTGGCCGATTTGGAAAAGCTGTCGCGGCCGACCAATCTGCGTTTAAATCTCTTTCAGCTGCGCCGGGAACTGGCCGACACACTGTACGAGCACGGCAAATATATGTTGTAAACAATTTTAAATTTTATACATGAAGGGAGTTAACTATGTCCGAAAAATATGCAGTGATTATTGACGCCGTTCGTAGTCCGATTGGCGCAAAAAACGGAAAACTCGTCGGTATTCGGCCGGATACGTTAAGCGCCGAAATGATTAAAGCATTGTTGAAACGCAATCCAAAGCTGCCCTTAGAAGAAATCGAGGACGTTATCCTGGGCTGCGCCTTTCCGGAGGCCACACAAGGCATGTTACTGGCCCGGGCCGCCGCGGTTTTAGCCGGGATTCCCAAAGAGACCGGCGCTAAAGTGGTTAACCGGTTTTGCGGCTCATCCATGGACGCCGTACATCAGTTAAACCAGGGAATTTTAGCCGGCGACTTAGAATGCGGCATCGCGGTGGGAACCGAAGATATGTTTTCGGTGCCCATGGGCGGTTACAATCCCAGCTTTCATCCGGAATTGGTTAAAAAGAATTTTTACATCGGCATGGGAGAAACGGCTGAAAATTTGGCCAAAGAATTAAACATCTCCCGCGAAGATCAGGAAGAATTTGCCATCGCTTCCCATCGCAAAGCGCTGGACGCCCAGGCCAACGGCCGCTTTGACAATGAAATTATTCCAATAGAGTTTAACGGCAACACCGTTAACAAGGACGAAGGGCCGCGGGAACCGAACATCGAAAAAATCCGTTCGCTGCCGCCGGTATTCGATAAAAACGGCACCGTAACCGCCGCCACTTCCAGCCCGATAACCATCGGCTCGGCGGCTGTTCTGGTAATGAGCAACACGCTGGCCGACAAATTAGGTTTAAAACCGCGCGCCCGCATCATCTCGCGCGCCATCGCCGGTGTGGAATGGGAATTAATGGGCAAAGGGCCAATACCTGCTTCGGCCAAAGCCCTTAAGCGCGCCGGCATGACTATCGACGACATAGATTACATCGAGCTAAACGAAGCCTTTTCCGCGCAATCCCTGTACGTCATCCGCAAAACCGGCTGGCCTATGGAAAAAATTAATTTAAACGGCGGTGCAATCGCCGTTGGGCATCCTCTGGGTTGCTCAGGCGCGCGCATATTAACCACACTCTTAAATGTGATGGAACAAAACAACGGAAAATACGGACTGGCTACCATGTGCATCGGCTCCGGTCAGGGTATTGCGACCATCATTGAACGGATGTAATAAGGAGGCTGCGATGAAAGAGATAAAAAAAGTAGCTATACTGGGCTCCGGCGTGATGGGAAGCCAAATTGCCGCCCATCTGGCCAACGCCGGCATCCCGTCCATGTTATTTGATTTGAATCAGGATCTGGCCGAAAAAGGCCTGCAAACCGCATTAAAGCTTAAACCGGCGCCCTTTTATAATCCCCGTGAGGCCAAATTTATCACGCCGATGAATTATGACGATCACCTGGATCATCTGCGCGAAGCCGACTGGATCATCGAAGTGATTGCCGAACGGCTGGACTGGAAGCAGGATTTGTTCAAACGCATTCAGCCTTATGTTCAAAAAGGCGCCATTGTCACTTCTAATACGTCCGGATTGCTCATCGGAGATATGATTCAGGATATGCCGGTGGATTTTCGCAAGAATTTTTTGGTTACGCATTTTTTCAATCCGCCGCGCTATATGCATCTGTTAGAAATTATTCGCGGTAAAGATACCAGCGAGGAAGCGGTGCAATCGGTTGTAGACTTTTGTCAGAACACATTAGGCAAAGGCATCGTTTACGCCAAAGATACAGTCAATTTTATCGCCAACCGTATCGGTGTGTTCGGCATGATGCTAACCATGCAGCTTTCACAGCAGATGCAATTGCGCCTTGAAGAAGTGGATAAACTGACCGGCCCGGTGCTGGGACGTCCCAAGAGCGCCACCTTCCGTACGGCGGATGTGGTAGGGCTGGATACGCTGGCCCATGTGGCTCATTCCTCTTACGAAAAGGGCGAACAGGACGAGCGGCGCGATATCTTTAAGGTACCTGATTTTATGCAAAAAATGATTGACAATAAATTGTTGGGACAAAAGACGCGCGCCGGTTTTTTCAAAAAAATCGACGGTCAGATTTATTCCATTAATTTTGATACGCTGGAATATGAACCCCAAGTGAAAGTACGATTTGTTTCTCTGAAAAATGCCAAAACTTACAGCGCTGCCGGAGAGAAAATACGCGCTCTGGCTTACAGCGATGACAAGGCCGGAAAATTTATTTGGGAAGTCCTTTCGCAAACGCTTATTTATGCGGCCAACCGCATTCCGGAAATAGCCGACGATTTGGTGAACATCGATCGCGCTATGAAATGGGGTTTCGGCTGGGAGTTAGGCCCGTTTGAAATTTGGGATATGCTCGATCCGGTGCGTTCCGTTCAACGCATGGTTAAGGAGGGGAAAAATGTTCCCGCTTGGGTTAAAGAAATGCTGCAAACCGAACACCCCTTTTTCTACCGCGTTCAGGATAAAAAGCAGTGGTACTATTCCCTGCCCGATAAAAAGCACCAACCCGTGCCGGAAATCCCCAAACAGATTCAGCCCAAATTGCAGGGCGTACGCGTTAAAAAGAACTGGAGCGCCAGCATTTACGATATCAACGACGGCGTGGCCTTTTTGGATTTCCACAGCGTGCTGAAAGCCGATATGAATCCGGTGGACGGTTCCATGCTGGATATGATGGCCGATATGATTGAGTGGATTCCGGCGCAGTCGTTTAAGGGACTGATTATCAGCAGTTTGGGGCCTAATTTTTCGGTGGGCGCCAATTTGCAGATGATTTTGGAACTGAGCCGCGCCAAGAACTGGAAGGCTATCGAGCAGTTGAGTAAAACTTTTCAGGATATCACGCAGAACCTGCGCTTTGCCCCCTTCCCCGTGGTTACGGCCCCGTTTAATATTACCTTAGGAGGCGGATTTGAAATTTCCGCCGCTTCGGATCGTATTGTGGCTTCCGCGGAATTGTACTGCGGCGCCGTTGAAGTGGGCGTGGGCTTAATCCCCGGAGCGGGCGGTAACTTGCGCGTGTTGATGAATTTCCTGAACAGTATGGGTAAAATGCGTCCCGGTCCCTTCCCTCCGGTTCAAAAGGCCTTCGAAACCATCGGCTTCGCTAAAGTGTCTACTTCGGCGAAAGAAGCGGTCAAACTGGGCTATCTGAAACGCAGCGATACCATCGTCATCAATCCCGATCATCTGATCTACGAGGCGAAACAGGCGGCGCTGCAGTTGGCCGAAAATTACCAGCCGCCCAAAGAACGCGAAGACTTGTTACTGCCGGGCATGGACGGCTTTTTAGTAATTAAAGATTCACTGCAAAATTATGTGAAACAGGGCAAGATTTCCGAGCATGACCGTTTGGTGGGCGAAAAATTAGCCTGGGTATTGTGCGGCGGCGATAAAGCCTCTTTCACCCATCCGGTGCGCGAGCAGGATATTCTCGACCTGGAGCGCGAAGCCTTCGTCAGCCTGTGCGGCGAAAAACTAAGCCAGGATCGTATGAAACATATGTTGAAAACAGGCAAAGCGCTGCGCAATTAAATCGCTTACATAAAAAAAGGCTGTTGCGATAAAAAGCGGCAGCCTTTTTTATTTGCCGAACCGGTATAGATAGGCGTCAAGTATCAGGTATTCAGCGTTAAGTGGAAAGTGGAAAGTTCCGGAAAACATGCTGTAAGGTAAAAACGGTACTTGTTCCGCGCAGGAAGGCAAGAAACATTCATGCTACAAATAAGTACTTCATGTTTATCCCCTTTTTTACAGGCTGTTGCAGATTACCTTATTAGGCGCTAAAGCGCCTAATATTGACATTCTGCACCAGCCTGCTTAGCGGCAAGGTATTGTCCGCTTTTCAAAAAAAGCAACCACTCTTCCTTTATTCTGAATGCCAAAAAAACAGGCCTATATCATTGTGTATGTGTATGCAGATAATTTAATTCTGCAATTATACTGATTTTTCAAATGAAAAATCCCGGCAGGGATTTTTGCGTTTAGCCCAACGATTTATCGTTGGGAAAAGAAAACCACAAAAATATGGATGTCCCGGCAGGGACATTTGGCTAATACACCGGAATATTTCAATCGTCCCTATCGGGACGGCGTCGGGTAATGGGAAATTTTTGACCCACCGTTAAAACGGTGGGCTATGATCTTTTCATCCCTTCGGGAAAAAAAATAAAAGGATTTGCTGTTTTTCGACTATCCCCGATGCAAGCATACGAGGTATTTCGCCGAAAAATTAACACTTCGTGTTACCGCAAATCCCAAAACAAACAAAAAAATATGGAAACCCCGGGGCAAGCCCCGAGGAATTCTCTCGATTAATACTCAAAAAGATAACTGCCTGTAATCACAACTTTCTTAAGGCATCATAGAGTTGTTTAACGGCACGTCGGTTTTACCACATTATTAGCTTATTAAATACATTTCAGATAAAACGGTCTTTATCTGTTGCTCTCATATTAATCCACACTAATCAACATAGAGCCCAAAAAACTTTAAAAACTCTCCAAAAATGGAAACACCCGTTGCCCGGTCTTCAGTTCAATGTAAATAATACTTGACATTTAGTAAACAATACATTACATTTTTAACAAAACAAAAAATTAGCGGCCAATACATGAAAAATAAAATCCGACACTACCGCTTTCTTAACGATAGCATGACGCAGCAGCAATTAGCCGAAGCCGTGAACGTAACGCGGCAAACAATTATTGCCGTGGAAAAAGGCAGTTTCAATCCTTCGGTCAGGCTGGCGCTTAAAATCGCACACACGCTGCAAACAGAAGTGGAAGAACTGTTTGAACTGGAAGAAAAAGATTAACGTAAATAACGATTTAGTTAAGTCGTGCAAATAGAACCATTCAGTTGAATTAGTCCGGGAAGTATATCATGAAAATGTCGTCGAGTCTCCTGAAAAGCGGCTATTTGTTTTTGGTGGTTCTGTTAGTTTTTGCCGCCCGAGGATTGCCGCTGTGGTTAGTGATGCTGCTTATGGTGCTGGCCCTGGCCGCTCCGCTGGTATGCGAATTCAAGAAACCTACCGATTTAGACGAGCGGCAGTTGTTCATCAGCCATTTTTCCAGCCACATCGCCTTTTACGTTTTTCTTGGATTACTGTTGTTCATCATTACGCGCTCGTTCATTGTCAAGCGCATCAATCCGGAGCCGGAATGGTATGCCTTGTTATTGGTTCCCCTGGCGGTCAAGTTTCTGCTGAGTTTTTTCCAGAATTCTGGTCCTTTAAAGGGCGCCGCTTTGACCGGCTACTTTTTCGCCGGGGTGTGGTTGTTATTTGTACTTCTGTCTCATGGATTATCGGTTGCCTTTTTAATGGAGAGTATTCCTTTTCTGCTGATCGCAGGGGTAGCATGGTTCAGCGCCAAAAACAGCACAGTCGCCGGCATTGGTTTTCTGTTGCTGGCTGCCGGCCTAACTGTTTTTTTCAGGGGCTGGCTCAGATTAGATGTTTATGTACGTTTGCTTATGTACACGCTGATTCCGTTGCCTCTTTTGGTCGGTGGTTTGGCCTTGCTATTTGTAACAGCAAAAGAGGAGGATGAATAATGAAACGTTTAGCGTATTTTTTAAGCGCCGTAATTGTGCTGTTAATTGTCCAATCCGCCATGGCGGCAAACAATTCATTTAACCGCTTAAATCTTTCATTTACGCTCAGCGGGCACATTTTAGTGGGTATCGGATGGGAACATGGTTTTGATACGCACCACGCCCTGCACGTGACCACTTATCCGCTGATGTGGCCGGGCGATGGTTTTCCCTTCGCCGTTTCAGCCGGTTACAATTATTACTACGGTCAAAATAAATGGCGCGGTAAAATAGGCGGCGCTTTTGCGCTTTTAGTCAGTCCGCCCGATCCGGACAAACGCAAGACCATGCCGCTGTTGCTTCTAACTCCGGGCGTTCAATACGCTTTTGACTTAAACCATTCGGCGCTCTTCCAGCCCTGGCTGGCCTTCTTTTTAAAGAAGGCTAAACACCGTTTTGCACCCATTGGATTGGAATTCCGGTACGGATACAATTTTTAGGAGAATGAGATGAGATTCATACATATTTTTACCGTCATTGCATTGTTGTTTATTGCAACAGGTCAGGCTCAAATCGAATCCTTCCCCGGCGCCCAACTACTCGGGCGCTGGACGGGCGCCGGCGCCATCATCGTAAACTGGTGCGCGCAGGATTCTCTGCCCGTGAACATTGTGATTCATAAAGACGGTACGGTTAGCGGTAAGATCGGCGACGCGACCATTACCGACGGTCAATTTCGTTTAAACTCCCGGGTACTGCGTTTTTTAGGGAACAGTACTTATTTAATCGAAGCGGACCTAAGCGGCGCGCTGATAGCCAAAGAAAACATCGAACGCAAGCATATCACCTTATTTTTGGATTTTAAAAACGGCAGGCTTTCCGGC
The DNA here is from genome assembly GCA_964536685.1 of uncultured Calditrichaceae bacterium. Taxonomy (GTDB): domain Bacteria; phylum Calditrichota; class Calditrichia; order Calditrichales; family Calditrichaceae; genus CAZIBE01. The sequence goes on from CAZIBE010000100.1 coordinate 13,272, forward strand.
GGATTTCATTCTTCCGGCGGCAAAGGCGGCGATAAGGCGTCGATGAAGCTGAGCGGATCGGGACTGGCGCTGGTACGTAGTAATACTGTAAGTATCCGATAGCGAAAAGAAGGAATCAGAAAATAGTAAAGAGTTAATCGTGTATGCGTTAATCGTTTTATTCTCATAAAAGAGATTAAGAAAACTCGAAGCGGAGAATTGGAGCGGGAGTAGCGCTTTTATTTTGAATTTAGGTAAAAAATTGATGGGGTTCCTGCTTGTTTCGGGCATTTAGTTATCTTGACCTGAATTGAGCGATTTTATCACTCAGAGACCGTTTTTTTGTCTGGATTCCTGCCTCCGGAGCAAAGACTCAAACAGGAATGACATAATCTCCTATGTAGTGGAACATGTCATCCCGATGTTTCGGGATTCATTGACATTACGCCAAAATTACCTAAAAATCGCTCAATTTAGGTTGAATTACCTTGAACAAATCGGAATACCGCTTTATTCCTTTACGCCCTCAACTAAATGTGACGGTACTTGAACCAAATATCCTGCGTTCTGTTGTTGAGTCTGCTCTAAAAACCGGTTTTTGTCATTTCGAACGCAGTGAGAAATCTTATATCCTCAATACAAACAATGGATTTCTCTTTGCCTTGCTCCTCGCGGCAAAGGCCGTCCCGTTTTCCGCCACGGAGTGATCCCTACGGGAAAGGAAGCACTTTGTGGTGGGAGATTGACAGTGAGAGACCTTTTTAGTTCTCTTTGCAATTCTATGGGTGAATATATTTCATCTACGCTTAAAAATGTTGA
>CAZIBE010000101.1:0-13696 GCA_964536685.1 uncultured Calditrichaceae bacterium
TTAAAATGGAACATATATGACTGTGCACAGATGGATTTTTTCAAAGGTTTCAGAAAAATTAATTTAAAAAGAATGTTGCCCGCTAAGGATATTAAATTTTCCGGAAAAGATTGCATGCTCCTTTTTTGTGACGGCTTTCTGAGTTTCTGTGGGATCTCAGCCGGGTCATTGTAATCAATAATCCACAACCGTTAATCACTAATTGCAGATTGGCCGCGCTGATTAGCGGCTGAGTTATTGCTTTTTTGGGATCGGGGACGGCGTGCGTTCCGTCCCTGCAGACGTTAAACACAGCCAAGGATTATCAGCTACAATTCAGGTATGTTTTGTAAATCTGTCCTATGGTTTCACAGAAATCCCGCTAGCGTTAAAAAATCCGCCTCCCTTAATGCGCTTATCTTAACAACAAAAAATCAGACTGCGTATTAACAAATGAGTTGACTCTAAGAACCGATTCCATCACTAAAATTGAGATCGGGCGCCTATTAAAAGCAATCGGTTGCAAAAGTGATGGAACCGATGGACGACCTTTATTAGAGTGAGCTCCCAAATGCTTTCCATTTCTGTTTACGAACACTTGTTTTAAAAACACCAGCATAGTATATTGGCAGTCACAGAGTTAAAATAACACGCTTTCAGATTTCAGTGCCGGGAAGCGCGGTGAAAATCCGCCACTGCCCCGCAACTGTAAAGGCCGACGAAAGCCGGAATCACGCCACTGTTCCGTTTTAGCGGAATGGGAAGGCCCGGCCGGTAGGATGAAGCTTAAGTCAGGAGACCGACTGAAATTTGCATCCCTGTTATGTTCTACGAGGGTGGAATACGGGAAACACCATTCATTCTGCACCAATCACCTCCGTTGTTCATGCCGGCGTTTGCATTTTCAGCCGTACTCCCGCTTTTAAATCCATTAAGTTTTCCACTCTTAATTTAAGCGCAAAATGAAAAAAACGCTTTGTTACGCCGGATTCTTTTTACTGCTGCCGGTATTTTTATTTGCCGGAACGAAACCGCTGTTACAGGTGCGCGATATTTGGACGCTGCGCCCTGTAGCCGGCGCTGCAATAATCGTGGCCGGCGATACATTGTTCTCAGACGACAACGGTTTTTTCCATTTGCCGGACAATCTGCGCTTCCCTTCCGACGGGATAATTTTTAAGAAGGGCTATTTCAGCGAACGTCTTCCCCAAAAGAAATCGGCTGAGCAGATTATTTATCTTATCCCGGAAATATCCACCGATGAAATAACCGTCGTACGCTCCCGCGATACAGCGCAGCCTCTGTCGCTGCCCTCTAATATTTCGCGCCTTGATGTTCGCGAAGCCCTGGCTGGCGGCCAGCAAACGGCAGATGAATTACTGGCCGGGCAGGAAGGCGTGTTCATTAAATCATACGGCGGCAGCGGACAATTACAAACCGTCTCTTTGCGGGGTATGGCCGCCGGACAAACACAGGTGCTGTTAGACGGTTTACCGCTGAACAATCTGCAATTGGGCAGCGCGGACCTGGGCGCATACGATTTAGACGCTTTTTCGGCCATTGCCGTTTACCGCGGAGGCAATTCACAATACGATGGCAGCGGCGGCACGATAAATCTGCTGCCGGACAGCATTCGGAATGAATTCTATTATTCCGCACAAATGCGTTTGGGTTCGTTCAAAAATGAATCTTACCGTGTACGTCTGGATATGCCGCTGAAAGGCGTGTTTAACAGCCTGTCGCTCAAGCGTACTTTGGCCGAAAACCGCTACACCGCTAAAGATGCGGACGGACGCGATGTAAATCTGCAAAACCGTGATTTTAACCGCTGGCAATTTACGCTGCGCAACCGCTTTAAACTGGCTCGGAACTGGTCTCTGCAGAGCTGGTTTTCTTCTTTTAAGCACAGGGGCGGCGCGCCAAAACCGTTTATTAACGCCTCAAGCGAAGCAACCAATGCGGCGCGTAAATCCGAAGACGTTTCGCTGGCCAAAATCAAGCTGCGGCATCCCTTTTGCAACGGTAGGCTGTTAGCCCAGGCTTTTGTACGCAATGAGTGGATGAGCTACAATGACCCATTGTATTTAATCAACGGACAAGCGCTGCACAGCCTGCATTTTAATCAGCAAATCGGTTTTCAAAGCGCCGTAAGATTTTTACCTTTTGCCAACTTGTTACTGCACGGCGGTGCGCAGTGGTACCGCGAACGGATTAACAGCTCTGCGGCCGGTAAGCGCCGCCGCGAACATAGCGCCGTTTTTTTAAACAGCGACTTTCAGTTTTTCAGCCGAAATGCCGGCTGGCTACGCGACGGTCATTTAAACGTTCAGTTACGCATGGAACGCTTTTCAACTACGCCGTCCATTATCTTGCCTGCGGCAGCGCTTAGTTTTAATACGGCTAAAGGACGTTTTTATGGTTCAATAGGCAAAAATTATCGTCATCCCTCTTTTAACGATCTGTACTGGCAACCGGGCGGCAATGCGCAATTACGTCCGGAAAAATCGCTGCACGGCGAAGCCGGCTATGAGCAGACCCGTCAGTTTAACTCCTTTGTAGTGCGCTTTAATGTGGACGCTTACGCTAATCTTGTAACGGACCAAATCAAGTGGCTGCCCGGTTCCGATTATTGGACGCCGCAGAATATCGCGTCTGTTTACAGCCGGGGCTTGGAAGGACATTTAACGATTAGCGATAGCAGGGACGTCAGCCGTCTGACGATAAACTATACGTACGGTAAAGCGGAAAAAGACAAAGCGGAATTTATCGGCGACCGCACGGTGGGCAATCAGTTGCCCTTTTTGCCCAGGGAACAGATTTTCATTCAGGCGCGCAGCGCCTGGCGCCACGTAAGCTTTGGCCTGCGCCTGAATCATGCCAGCTTTCGTTATTTAAATCTGCAAAACGATGCGCAGCAGATCCTGCCGGCCTACACTACGGGCGATCTCTGGCTGGCTTTCCATAAACAGTGGCTTAGACAGCAATGTCAGATAAGTTTTTCGGTGCAAAATTTGTTTGATCTGCGCTATCAGGTGGTAGCGGGCTATCCCATGCCGCCGCGTAGTTTAATGGTTAATTTAAAGCTTAATAGGGAGTAAATATATTAATTCATCACACTAAAACAACGGAGGTAACATGTACAAAGTATTTTTAATTTTAGCTGCGCTCATTTTTATGATTCTAAGCGGATGCGAAAAAAATCCCCAGGCCACGCAAACGCCGGCCGCTCCCTCGCTAAAAGGCGCGTTTATCATGAATGAAGGACTTTGGGGCAGCGCCAACGGCTCTTTATCCTTTTATGACGCGGAGAACCATCTCATTCAAAACAACATTTTTAAAAGCGTTAACGGCCGCAACCTGGGCGACATTGTGCAAAGCATGGCTATTTACGATACGCTTGCCTTCATCGTTGTCAACACGTCAAATAAAATAGAAGTCATCGGTCTCAAAAGCTGGAAGTCGGTGGCAACCATCGATATGCCTGCCGGCGCCAGTCCGCGCAACATCGCCTTTTACAACGGCAAGGGGTACGTTACCAATTTGATGACGGACAATGTTTCGGTGATTAACCTGGACGCCTATTCTATTGAGGGCAGCATTGCAGTAGGCCAGCGTCCGGAAGAAATTTTGATCTACCAGGGTAAAGCCTACGTGGCTAACAGCGGTTTCGGCTCCGGCAAGACAGTTTCGGTAATCGATCTGTCGCAGAATAAAACAATTAAAGAAATTCCCGTCGGCGACAATCCCGGATTTTTGAGTATGGATGCTGATAACGAGATCAACGTGCTGTGTGTTGGCCGCTGGCCGGCCTGGGGCGATACCACAGACCATGGAACCGACGGCAGCTTGTACGTAATAGATACTTCGCTGGATCGCGCCGTGGATTCCCTGGCTTTGAGCGGACATCCCACTAAACTAACCTATGGTGGGAACGACACCGGCTATTTTATTAATGGCGGAAATATTATGGCCTACTCCACAAGCAGTAATAAAATCACAAACACCTTTTTAAGCGATTCCACGATCAGCGGCTCATTTTATGGTTTAGCGGCCGATCCTGTTTCGCAACAGATTTTCGTGCTGACCATCCAATCCGCCGATACGCCCGGCGAACTTAAAATTTACGACGTTAACGGACTGTTAAAGGAAACGTACGCTGTCGGTATTTTCCCGGGCGCCGTTACCTTTGTTACGGGAAATTAGTGTTCGACGGCAATTCAAAATATTCCGGCAATATGACGCGCGCTATAACACAAAAAAGTATTCGTTGGAAAGAAACTTAAAATATGAATATTTTAATAACTCTCCCCTTCCGCCGGACAACGGAGGGGGAGCTATTGTTACGGTTAAAACATAAAATTTTGTTTTTAATTTAAACCGGACACTATTGACAACGGAACAAAAACAAATGATAAAAATAACAACTCTGACGCTCAGCCTTTTGCTGTTAGCGGCGCTTTGGACTTCCTGCCAGCAAACGCATACAAAAAGCAGCGCCAAAACAGAGCGAATCGTTTCCCTTTCGCCGCATCTCACGGAAACGCTATACGCTCTGGGACAGCAAAATAAAATAGTGGCCGTCAGCGACTTTTGCGACTATCCCGAAGAAGCTTCGAGCAAAGAAAAAATCGGCGGACTGCTCAATCCCAACCTGGAAAAAATGATCTATTTGCAGCCCGATTTAATCGTCGGCACGCCGGCGCATAAAGAGCTCGCCGCGCAGTTGCAGGGGTACCATATCCGCTCGCTTCTTTTACCCAACGATCGCCTGGCCGATATTTTCCGCACTATCGATACTCTGGGCGTTGTACTAAATTGCCGCGGCCGCGCCGACAGCCTGCAGCGTTTGATTCGCGATTCTTTGAATTTTTATCAGCATAAGGCGCGGGAGGAATTAACCTTCCATCCCGCCGCCATGCTGGTAATCGGACGCGAGGCGCCGCTGTTAAAAAACATTACCGCGGCCGGAGGCAACACCTTTTTAAGCGAAATGTGGACGCTGTTGGGCGGCACAAACAGCTTTGCAGCTCTGCCGGCAAAATATGCGCAAATCAATACCGAGGCCATTCAACAAAAAAACCCGGATTGCATCATCGAATTTAAATTTAAAGCGCGCTGGAATGTGCAAAAGCAAAAGGACAATTTGCGCCAGTGGCTGGCGCTGGATAATTTAAAAGCCGCCCGGCTTGGCCATGTTTTTGTCCTTAACGGAAATTACACCCTCATCCCCGGGCCGCGTATTTATTTGCTGGCCAGAGATTTTTTACAAATCATGCAGCGTTTAGATAAAAAATAATTAAAGAAAACCACATAAAAACCGATAACTATTCGGGGCTTATTTTAATCCAATAACCCAGCGATCTTCAATGCCATTAAAATCAGGTTATATTCAGGTATATACCGGCAACGGTAAAGGTAAAACCACCGCCGCCATCGGTTTGGCCGTGCGTGCGCTGGGATCCGGCCTTAAAGCGCTGTTTGTGCAGTTCATGAAAAACTATCCGTACGGCGAAGTGCGCATCCTGCAAAAGCTGCATGAAGATTTAGTCCTCAAACGCTACGGCGATGACGATTTCGTTTTTAAAAAGCAGGCGCCTTCCAAAAAATTATTGGCCCACATGCACAAAGGGCTGGAAGACGCCCGGCAGGCCATGCTCAGCAACGCCTTTGATCTCATCATCCTTGATGAAATACTGGTATCCATTTACTTTAAACTGTTTACAACAGAAGAAATACTGGACTTCATGCGGCAAAAGCCGCCCCGTGTTGAGCTTGTTTTAACCGGGCGCTATTGCCCGCCGGAAATTCAAAGCGCCGCCGATTTGGTCACCGAAATGAAGGAAATCCGCCATTATTACAGCAAAGGCATTGCCGCCAGAAAAGGGATTGAATCTTAGTGGCAACTTCGGCTTGCAACCGAAGAAATTTTTATTAAATTGAAAAGTAATCATACATACTTTTTATCTAAATCCCTGTTCCAAAGCATCGCTTCAACGGGCAGGTTTGAAAAATCAATTTAAGTATCGAACGCTAAGCAAAAGCGCGCTACAATTCAGCAAAAGGACTCATTTTATGTTTTTGGATATGTTTAAACACAAAGGCAAATTCACGCAGATTGCCGGCAAGAAAAATATTAAGACCTATCAGAACCTCTATCTGATGCTCAAGAAAAAACAGAACACCGGCGAACTGCCTCAGCATCCGGAAAACGATTACTGGGGCGGAAACGAACTGGCCAGAAACATCTACGAAAAGAAATATTTTGTGACGGATATTGAAGGCGAGTTGTTAGAGCACCGGCCGGAAGAACTGTTTAACCGCGTATCTTCTTTTATTGCCGCGGTGGAGCCGGATGCGGAACGAGCCGAAAAGTGGGCCAGCCAATTCTATACATATCTGTACGAAGGTTACTTTGTGCCGGGCGGACGCGTGTTAGCCGGCGCCGGCGATCTTTACCGTTTGAAAACGTTATCCAACTGTTTTACCACACAGATCGCCAAAGATAATATCGAATCCATTTATAACTCGGCTTACGAGTGCGCGCGCACCTATTCCTACGGCGGCGGTATCGGCGTTGATGTTTCGCCGCTGCGCCCTAAAGATTCTGTGGTGCATAATGCCGCCGACAGTTCCACCGGAGCCGTTTCTTTTATGGAATTGTATTCATTGACTACCGGTTTGATCGGCCAGAGCGGCCGGCGCGGGGCGCTGATGCTGACCATCGACGTTAAGCATCCCGATATTCTGGAATTTATTCGAGTAAAGAAAATTCCTAATTGGGTAACCAAGCAAATTGTCGAACAGCTTAAGTGGAGCGGCAAGCTCGAGCCCGAACAGTTGCAGGAAGTGGAAAAGCAGGTAATGGAAAACACACAAATCCGCTTTGCCAACATCAGCATTAAGGTTTCCGATGAATTCATGCGCGCTGTGGAAGAGCAGAACACCTACGGCAAAAACAAAATTTTGATCTATAAAAAATTCAACAAAACGCTGGTAGATAAGGCTTATCAGGATGGCGGCTATCATTATTCCATCCAGATTCCGGCCAAAGACGTCAGCGAATACGAATTATGGCATGTGTTCGATAATATCAGCGCGTTAAATGATTTCCTGTACAAAAGTTATGAATTAATCTTAACCGAAGACGATTTGAACGATCCCTTTAAGCGTGATGTTTACGGCGATGTAGTATTGCCCATGGAATCCGAACCGTTCGATTTAGCCGTCAAGCGCAGCGGCGATTTTATGCTGTATTTCGGTTCCGAGCCGTCCGGTGAAATCCGCCGGCTGGTCAAAGCGCGGGATGTATGGGACCCTTTCGTGGAAAGCAATTACAAAACGGCCGAGCCCGGGCTGATTTTCTGGAGCAAGATGAGCAAATATTCGCCGTCCAACTATGTGGGACGACCGATTTCCTGTACTAATCCCTGCGCCGAAGTGCCGTTAGAAGACGGCGGCGCCTGCAATCTCGCTTCTATTAACCTTTCGCGTATGGTTAAAAACGGATTTACACCGCAGGCCGAAATTGACTGGCAGCGCATTCAGTCGGTTGCCGAAACAGCCATTCGCTTTTTAGATAATGTGGTAACCTGGAACGAAGTGCTGAATCCGCTGGAAAAGCAGCGCAAGGCCGCCTCGGAAACGCGTCGGCTGGGACTTGGCACCATGGGCGCCGCCGACATGCTCAATCAGTTAGGCATCGGTTACGATTCTCCCGAAGGCATCGAATTGGTAGAAAAGGTCATGCGCCTGGTGGCTAATTCCGCCTATCAGGCCTCGGCCAAATTAGCCGAGGAAAAGGGCCCGTCGCCGATTTTTGATTATGAAAAATATGCCGAGGGACCTTTTTTCCGTGAGGCTCTGGATAAAGAAACACACCAAATGATAAAGGAAAAGGGGCTGCGCAATATCGCTTTGCTGGCCATCGCCCCCACCGGTTCCATCAGCAATATTGTGCTGAGTTTTGTCAACGACAACCGTCATTACATGGGCGTTTCATCAGGAATCGAACCCATTTTTGCTCTGTTTTATACGCGGCGTTCCGAATCTTTTGGCAATCAGTTCTTTAAGATTTTTCATTCCACTGTACAGGCTTATATTGATATGAATGATTTGAACCGTCAGGTGGAAAACGCGCAAACCGAAGCGGAGCTGACTGATTTTCTGCCGGCTTATTTCTTCCGTACCGCCCACCATGTGGACGCCGACAAGCGTCTGGAAATTCAGGGACGCTGCCAGCGGTTTGTGGATCACAGCATTTCCTCCACGGTTAATCTGGTGGAAACCATTGAACCGGAAGTTATTTCCAACATCTATCTGAACGCCTGGAAGAAGGGGCTTAAGGGGATTACCATCTACCGCGACGGCAGCCGCTATCCTATTTTAAGCGTCGACGGCGAGGAGACAGAATTCCAGGTTATGAAGAAAAAATTGTACAAAATTCTTTTGGAAAATGAAGAGCAGGAAGTTACATTACACGGCGACGATGTTATACTGACACCCGATGAACGTTTAACTACTGTTTACCATTATTTGAAGTCACGGAAGAAAACCGTTTAGCCAGTCTATAAGTAGGGAAGGTGCCCGATATGTACAAGTTGATGAAATCCGATGTTCAAATCGAAGAAGTAAAACACGAAGAACCTCTGGATAATGTCACCGATCAAGTGGCTGTACGTCCGGAAATCGTCACGGCCAAAGTGTACAAGCTGCGCAGTGGTTTTGTGAAGCATAGCGTGTACATTACTTTAGGCTACATTGAGCAGAACGGTCGTAAACGACCTATCGAAATCTTTATCAACAGCAAAGATCTGACTAAGAACGCCGAATATGCGGTATTAACGCGGCTGATTTCCGCCATCTTCCGCAAATCGTCCAATCCATCGTTTATTCTGGAAGAATTGTCCAGTATTCACGATCCCAACGGCGGCTATCACAAAAACGGTAAGTACATCCATTCCTTCTATTCCGAAATCGCTGACGTCATTGAACGGTTCTTTAAAGAAATTGGCGTGGTAGACCAGCAAGAAGCACAACCACCGTTATCGCCGGCCGTTTCCGAAGCGTTGGCTCAGGCCCAACCTGCCGCCGCTCCCGAACAGACCGTCAACACCAAATTTCAAATATGTCCTGATTGCAACCAGCGTACTTTAAAGATGGAAAACGGCTGTTTAACCTGCATCAATCCCGAATGCGGTTACAGTAAATGCGATCATTGATTTTACCGGCATCGGTAAGCGCGAAAATCAAAAAATAACAATGGGCGATTCTGCAACACATGGCGGCAACTGATCAGTGTTTGTTCATCGAATCAACAATTAGTGAAAATCATACATAATTTTATCTGTCACACTTAAAACCTCACCCTGTTTTGATGTATTCAAGCAGGGTGATTTTGTTTAGAGGATGCGGATGTCGAGCGGACAGCATATTCTTGAAGCGCAGAAGTTACGTTTTGCCTTTAACAGCCGCACGGTTTTGTTTGATATCGATTTAACAATTGCCGAAGGCGAATTTGTCGGCATCATCGGACCCAACGGCGCCGGCAAAAGCACATTGCTCAAACTGTTAATCGGTCTGCACGCGCTGCAGCAGGGACAGGTTGTACTTAAGGGGCAGAATATTGAGGCATATTCAGACAAGGAACTGGCCCGCCTGCGCGCTTATGTGCCGCAAACTCCGGAAGTCCCTTTTTTGTACAGCGTTCGCCAAATCGTGCGCATGGGGCGCTATCCCTACCAAAGCGCTTTCGGCGCCGCCGACGCCGCCGGGGAAGAAGTTGTGACACAGGCCTTAAGGCAATTGGAGCTGCTTGAATTAAAAAACCGTCTGTTCAGCCAGCTAAGCGGCGGAGAGCAGCAACGGGCGTTACTGGCCAGCGCTCTGGCTCAGCAATCGCCGCTCCTGTTTTTGGACGAGCCTACTTCCGCCTTGGATTTAAAACACCAGCAAAGTATATTCCGCCATCTGCGGCGGCTGGTACAGGAGGAGCGCAAAACCATCGTGACCGTCACGCACGATGTGAATTTGGCAGCCCAATTTTGCGACCGGCTGGTTCTACTTGACCACGGACAACTGGCGGCGGAAGGCCAGCCGGCTGAAGTGCTAAAATTCCAGCTTTTGCAGCAGGTTTACGGCGTTAAAGTCTATATCGACATTAATCCTTTTACCGACTCAATTTATATTTTGCCATACGAATTAGAGAAATAAAAGGAATCGCAAAGATGCATTTTAATTTTAAATTACCGCTTATTATTTTGATTTTAGTCGCCGCCGCTTTAATCTACTTTTATTTCGTACCCTATGTGCGGCATCTGCTGCATCAAAAAACCAAAGCGCGCTACGAAGCATTAAAAGATTCCACTCTGCCCTGGCAAATCATCGGCAAATCGGAACGGGGACGGCCGGTGTATTTGCTGGACATCGGCCAGGGCGAGCATCCCACCGTTATCTTTGGCGCTTTTCACGGCGACGAGCAGGCCGGTTTTCACCTGGTGTGCCAACTGGCCGATACGCTTTATGCTCAACCGCAATTGATTCACAAACGCGTTTTGTTGGTGCCGGTAGTTAACCCGGACGGGCTGCTGAACCGGACACGCTTTAACGCCAACAAAGTGGATATCAACCGGAATTTCCCCACGGCCAACTGGTCGCCGGTGGCTCGTAAAAAGCGCTACTTCCCGGGACGTCAGCCGGGGTCGGAAGCGGAAACGCAATTGGTGATGTGGCTGTTAGAAAAATACCATCCGGCACGAATCATCAGCATTCACGACGCGCTGAAGATGAATAATTTTAATGGTCCCGCCGAAAGGCTGGCCACCCTGCTGGCTGGCTACAACCACTATCCGGTTACCGCCGATGTGGGCTATCCCACGCCGGGTTCCTTTGGCAATTACGCCGGAGTGGAACATCATATCCCGACGGTTACACTGGAATTACCCGATGTTGGCCCGCAGGAGGCCTGGCAGCAAAACGGACCGGCGTTGATTGCGGCCATAAATATGGACAACGATTCTGTTGGGGTTAAACGGTGAGGCTGCCTTCCGCCAAAGCGCGGAAATCATGACCGGTGGGATTCTGGAAAATGCGCAGATCAAACTGCGGCACGATGGATAAGAGGTGGTCAAAGATATCCGCCTGAATGGCTTCGTAATTCTCCCAAACAATATCATTGGTAAACACATATATCTCGACAGGCAGCCCGTTTGGCCCGGGCGGCAATTGGCGCACCATGGTTGTCATATCATGTTTAATTTTAGGATGGTTTTTCAGATAAGCGTACACATAAGCGCGAAACGTGCCGATATTGGTCATCCGCCGCCCGTTAACCAGTACGCTGTCGTCGATGTTATGCTCGCGGTTGTAGCGCTCCAGCTCTTCCTCCTTGCGCTCGATGTAATCCTTTAATAACTGAATTTTACGGAAGCGCTCGATCATCTGCGGCGTGCAAAACCGGATACTGTTTTGATCGATGTACACGGCCCGCTTAATGCGCCGGCCGCCGGCCTGCTGCATGCCGCGCCAGTTCTTAAAAGAGTTGGAGGTTAATTTATGCGTGGGAATTACGGTAATGGTTTTATCCCAATTTTGCACTTTAACCGTATGCAGAGCAATGTCAATCACATCGCCGTCGGCGCCGAATTCGGGCATTTCAATCCAGTCGCCCACATGCAGCAGATCATAGCTGGTAATTTCGATACCGGCCACAAAGGACAAAATGGTGTCTTTAAAGATCAGTAAAATTATAGCGGTCATAGCGCCCACGCCGCTGAGCAGCACCCATACCGATTGGCCGGTCAGAAGCCCGATGATGACGATAACCGCAATTACGTAAAGAGCGATAATCGTTATCTGAATGTAACCTTTTATAGGCCTCTCTTTGGCAATGGACTTTGTCTCGTAATAGAGGTTGATGCCGTTAAGCAGCGCCACAAGGGATTGTAACAGAACCCATACTTCCAGAATATGAACCGTCTTCGAGAGAATTGCGCTGGCCGACGGCAGCAGCGGCGCCATGATATCGATGACTAACAACGGGATAAAGTAGGCGGCGCGATCCAGCGTTTTACTGCGCACCAGGGCGTCATCGAATTTGGTTTTGCTTTTTTCCGCCAAGCGTTTAAGCAGCCCGACTATCAGACGTTTGGTGATCAGATAAGACAGATAACTAACCAGCAGAATTCCCACGAAAATGAGTAACTCTGTGACCGATTGATATTGGTCCAAGACCGTTTTGATTGTATTCCAGAATTCCATATTATTACCTTAAACGCCTGACAGGACGATTAAATAATTAAGTTTGCCAGCCTCTGTCCTAAATAATTTTGTTTTATCTATCAGCCACACCGATCAACATCGTCCACTAAAAAATATCACTTTTTCGAAACAAAATCCACTCTTATTTTGCCGCTATTAGTTTTGACACTGTCAAAAAATTCTGTTGAAATTTACATTGGTGATAGAAATGGGCGTCTCCCGATGATTTTTATTATGTCTATAGGCATTCATTCCTAACAAATGCAAGCCAAAAGTTAAATCCACGTGGGCAGCATCCGTCCAGCCGGGATAACGACGTATAAACGTTCTTAAATGTTTAAAAAAGCCTTCCGCCAGATTAGTTGTGCGTATGCGATGGCGCCACTTCACATCGTAATCATAATAAACGATAAGGTTTTGTTGTTTTGACAAAAAGAGTTTAGTTGCTTCAGGTTCCTTTTCTTCCCAAGTTTGAACAAACTGTTCTAAGCGCTTTTCCAGTTCTTTTTTAGAAAGAGCCTCAAATACTTCCCAATAGTCGCGCATAAAATAGCGTACATTCCAATACTGCCGGTTCTCAAGGTGTCTTTTCAAATCCTGAGCTACATGCCACAGGCACAACTGATGTTTCACTTCCGCGCCAAAGACATAGCTAATGGCTTGCTTTATGGCCGGCGCGTCATCATTAACGATCGCTTCAGGTGTTTTCATGCCTCTTGAGCATAGTGTCCTGAACAGACGCAGCCAGGCGGAAGTACTTTCACTATCGCTTACTTGCCAGTCCAGAAAAATAACCTGACCTTGCGCTGTAATACCCAAAGCGGCTAATATTACGCCTTTACCACTGGAGCGGTATTTTACCCACACACCGTCGACTACTAAGGCCACAATATCCGTATGTATGCTTTGAGAACGATACCTCTCAATGCGTTCACGAACCGTCCGTTTTAGTTTGCATATACTCGTGGCGCTTAAACTGTCCTTAAAAAGCCGTTTCATTAATAAGCTTAGACGGCGACTACTCATCCCCCATAAATATCCTTCTAACAGTATCTCTTCCATTTCACTGCTGCGACGGCAAAAACGGTCTATAAATAAACGTATCTCGTTATGAGCGCTGCGCACTCGGGGAATGCGAACGTGTTCTAATACGCCTATGGGCGTTTGAATCCATTTGCGGATCGTGTAACCCCAGCGTTTATACCTCATCCCGCGATGATAGGCCTTGGCTCCGATTACCTGGTCCCGCAGCTCAATTAAACTGCTTTCCAAACCTTCTTTTAAAATCTGTAAAAGAACACTATGAACATTATAAAATGCTTGACTTAATAAATCTGTAAACTTAAAATTCGTTACCGACAAACTTGGCATGGGTGTCTCCTTTCCTTTCTTTTTTGTGATGAATTAATTTAGGAGATACCCATTTTTATGTACAACTACAAAATTTCAACAGAATAATTTA
>CAZIBE010000102.1:0-13472 GCA_964536685.1 uncultured Calditrichaceae bacterium
AATCTATTGTTTTTATTGCGGATATAAGATTTCTCATCCCGATGAATCGGGATTCGCCACGAAAGTGGTCCCGATGGGGAAATAACAAAAACGGGTTTTTAGAGCAGACTCAATAGTTTTAATAGTTTTATGATAAGAATGAGGTGTAAGATGAAACGCACTATTATTATCGGACTTTGGTTCACAATTGTAGCGGTATTGCTCGGCTCTTGCCAATCCGCAAAGACGCCAAAGGTAGCTGTGCGCGGGGTGGTAGATTCGGTGGGCTTTGCCACTAAAGCCTGGCAGATGGACAGCATCATGCAGCGCATCCGGCGTCTGCAGGGTGATTTCCTGCCGGCAGCGCAGCCTTCACCGTGGAAAACGGTAATCTCTCCTCATGACGATTACACTTATGCCGGCTATATGTATCCTTTGGCTCTGGCCGGCATCCGCGCCAAAACGGTTATTATTTTCGGCGTGGCGCACAAAGCGCGCAAGTTAGGGCTGGAAAATACGATCGTATTCGATGATTTTGATTACTGGCGCTCGCCGTACGGGAGGATTGCTGTTTCGCCGCTGCGTGAACAGATTGCAGCGCAACTGGACACCAGCTTGTTTTTAGTCAGCCGGGAAATGCAGGCCATGGAGCATTCGGTGGAAGCGGAGCTGCCCTTTTTGCATTATTACCAGCGCGATTTAAAGATTGTGCCCATTTTAGTGCCCTATATGTCCTTCGAACGCATGCGACAAATCGCCCGGCCGCTGGCTCAAGTTGTGCATGAGATCAGTAAACAAAATAACTGGCAGTGGGGAAAAGATGTGGCCGTGGTTATCAGCAATGACGCCGTACACTACGGCGACCGGGATTGGGGCGGGAAGAACTTTGCCCGTTTTGGCGCCGATTCGGCCGGATACCGACAGGCCGTGGCCTTTGAGCATCAAATCATCGATGACTGTTTATCCGGCGGCCTGGCCGAAGCTAAAATTAAGAAATTTACCGAATACACGGTCCAAACGGATGATTTTCGCCAGTATAAGTGGACCTGGTGCGGCCGCTACTCGGTGCCTTTTGGGTTATTGTTCTCCCTTTACTGGCAGCAAATAGAAACCGGCCAGCCCTTAAACGGGACATTCCTGGGGTATGCCACCAGCATCGATCATCCCAAGCTACCTGTGGATGACTTGGGCATGGGCGTTACCGCGCCGGCCAATATTCGTCATTGGGTGGGTTATGTGGCCGAAGGGTATAAGTAAATTTTGAATGGCCAATGATTAATTGCCGATGACCAAGGGGGAAGGAAACTCCAAATATTAAATCCCATCCAGATGGGTTTTATTCCCTTTTCCGCTCTTTAGTTTTACAAAGCCTTTGGAGGGGACACAGTTTTTATATTTTGGGGCAAATAAATAAAAAATTAAGAAAAAGAGGGCAATAATAAAAATATTTCAGCATCTGCCGGAGATTTTTTAATCGGATTAAATTTTCTGTAAAAATTTATTCATTTTTAGTTTTTAAACGGCTTGAATTTTTGTAAAATACAATTTTTGAACAATAAGGGAGAACATCTGTTTATGGCAAAAAATATTTATTCAGAACCTTCCCGCACTTTAATGGAATTCCGCCTGCTTCCCGGTCTTACAACGGAAAATACGCTTATTAATAATATCTCTTTACGCACGCCGATGGCGTATTGTAAAAAAGAGGATTCCAAGTATTTTCTGAATATACCTATTGTGGCGGCGGCCATGCAATCGGTAAGCGGCGAACGGATGTCCATCGAGCTGGCTAAGTTGGGCGGCACGGCTTTTATTTACGCTTCGCAAACGCCCACACAACAGGCTAATATGATTCGTAAAATTAAAAAATACAAAGCCGGTTTTGTTCCTCCGGAAACGGTGGAAGCGCATACGCTCATTCGCGATCTGTTTGAGCTGACGCGGCAGCGCGGTTACAACACCTTTCCGGTAGTGGATGAGAAAGGCAAACTGTTGGGATTGATCACCAAAAACGATTACGACGTCAAGCCGCACGGCAATCTGCCCGTACGAGAACGCATGGTGCCGCGCAAAGAGCTGACGGTGGGCGTGAATATCGATGAGATCAAAGAAGCCAATACCTTACTGCGGGAGACGCACCAGTCGGTGCTTCCCATCGTGGATAAACAGGATAAACTATTGTATCTGGTGTTTCGCAAGGATATTCGCAACCACCTGGATTATCCTTTTGAAGTGCTGGATGAGCACAAGCGCTTGTTTGCCTCAGCTGCCATCAACACGCACGATTACGAACAGCGTGTGCCCATGCTGGCGGAAGCGGGTGTGGACTTGCTGGCTATCGACTCGTCCGATGGTCACTCGGTTTTTCAGCAACGCGCTCTGCAATGGATAAAAGCGCATTATCCCGACCTGCCGGTTATTGGTGGAAATGTCATCACCGAGACCGGCTTTTCTTTTTTGGTGGAAGCCGGAGCGCGGGCGGTTAAAGTGGGTATGGGCGGCGGTTCAATTTGTATTACGCAGGAACAAAAAGGCACCGGCCGGGGGCTGGCTACTTCGATTATTAAAGTGGCCGAAGCGCGCAATCGTTATTTTAAAGAGACCGGCAAATACATTCCGCTGATTGCCGATGGAGGCATTGTCAATTCAAAAGATGTGGTGGTGGCGCTGGCCTTAGGCGCCGATTACGTGATGATGGGGCGCTATTTTGCGCGCATGGAAGAATCGCCCACGGGAAAGGTAACCATTAATAATCGCGTTATGAAACCGTACTGGGGCGAAGGCTCGGCCCGCGCCCGCGACTGGAAAGAAGTGCGTTACTATCAGGCGCAATTTGTGGAGGGCGTGGAAGGTTTTGTGCAGTATGCCGGTTTGCTGAAGGATAATCTGCCGGAAACGCTGTCAAAAATAAAAGCCTCCATGTCGTCGGTAGGCGCGGCCAATATCAAAGATCTGCATGAAAAGGCCGAGCTGGAAGTGGTTTCCGCGCTGTCCATCCGCGAAGGCAAGGCGCACGATATTTATTTACCGGGCGAGGATTCATCATACAGCTCAATTAACTGGGGAAATTAAACATGGCAAAATACATCATTCTCGGCGCGCAATGGGGCGACGAGGGCAAAGGTAAAATTGTGGATATGCTGGCCGGGCATATGGATATGGTGGTGCGCTTTCAGGGCGGGGCAAACGCCGGGCACACGGTTAAAATCGGCGATGAAAAATATGTGCTGCACCTGATTCCGGGAGGCATCGTTTCCGGAAATGCGTTGAATATCATCGGTAACGGCTGTGTGGTGGATCCGCTGATTTTTATAGAAGAACTCGATTATCTGGCGCAAAAGGGTATCGACGTTTCGCCTGATAAATTACTGATTTCCACGCAGGCTCATATGGTTACGCCGGTTCATAAATATCTGGATCGGATGATGAATAAAAAGATCGGCACCACCGGCCGGGGCATCGGTCCGGCCTACGCCGACAAAATCCATCGTACGGGCATCCGCATGGAAAGCCTGCTGGACGGTACGGCTATGGATCGTCTGGAAGAGCATCTGTCCAATTACAAGCACATCAGCGAGCAAGTATATGAGGAACCGTTCCCCGATGTGCAAACCACGTTAAACGATATGGCGCGCGCCATACAGCGCTTAAAACCGTTTATCGCCGATACGCCGGCGGTGATTTACGATTATGCCCGAAAAGGCAAAAATGTTTTGTATGAAGGCGCTCAGGGCACGCTGCTGGATATCGACCACGGGACGTATCCTTTTGTGACGTCTTCTTCCACCACCATCGGCGGGGCTTACAGCGGCGGCGGCGTTTTTATGGAATTTGATCACCGCATTGCCATCGTTAAAGCCTACGCTACGCGCGTGGGCGAAGGGCCCTTTCCTACGGAGTTGCACGACGAAACCGGCGACTATCTGCGCGAAAAGGGCGGAGAATTCGGCGCTACTACAGGCCGCCCGCGACGTACCGGCTGGCTGGATTTAAAACTGTTACAGCGATCGTTTATGATAAACGGTTTTAATTATATTTCGCTGAGTAAAATCAGTTGCCTGTCCGGAATGGAAACCATCAAAGCGGCAGTGGACTATGACGCCCAGGGGCAGCCGGTGTACAAGGAATTTCCCGGCTGGCCGGAAGAAGTGGAGGGTATCACCTCATGGGAAAAACTGCCTGCCAACTGCCGTCATTACATTGCGTTTATTGAAGATTTTTTAAACGTCCCCATCGGCATCGTTTCTACGGGGCCAAGGCGCAGGGATTTGATTATCGGAAAAACGGTTTTTTAACTATTATGAATTTTAAATTGTATGAATGGCTAAAACTTACTTATTTTTATTTTAGGGCTAAACAATGGAACAGGAATATCGCACCAGAGCGGATCAGATTAAGGACATGATTCAGAAATTTGCCGATGCATATTTAAATCAGGGTTTGGCGGAAAAAGCGTTTGCCATGTTAAAATGTGTGCAAAAGAATCGCCGGTTAAATTTTTTTAAAGGGGATTTGGCAATTTGGGCGGCGGCCGTTGTGTATGAAATCGCCCGGTTGAATTTTTTGTTTGATAAAGATGAACCGTTTCATATCACGCCGGAACTAATCAGCGACTTTTTTGGACAAAGAAGCACAACGATGCTCAATAAGGTCAATAGCATCGAAACAGCCTGTAAACCGGTGTTAGGCGATGCTCGTTACTGTGGCACAAAGATTAATTCACTGCTAAAATTCTATAAGACTTCTTCAGGCTTTATCATTCATAAGTTGTACATAGACACTTGTTTGCAGAATATTAACTCAATTGATGCGACAGAAGGTAATTGGTTTAAAACAAAAATAGAAGAAAAAATACAGATAGAAAAAGAAAAACACCGCGAAAAACTAAGGCGCCGGGCCAAGAAGAACAGGATTGTCGCGGAGAATCAGCTGGATTTGTTCGAATAGGCGGCGAACTATATTACTTTGCGAACCCTCTTATGGTTCGTAAAGATAAAAATACATTGAGATAATACAAATGACCGGTAGAAATTATTTTGGGCTATCACTTACGTGATAGCCCAATATTTCTAAAATTTTATTTAAATGGTCATTCATATTGAGATAAATCCTTTGCGAAACGTGTAAAGTTTCGTAAAGATTAATCCCATTTTATTCCTTAAAAGACGGAATGGATAAAAATGAACGCAAAACAATCGGGAACCGATATCGATTTAGGCAACCGCTGTTCGCGTATCGCCTACGGCTGGGCGAAGAAGACTTTTGGCAACCGGCCGCCGGGCGCAGGCAATCCGCTGATGAATCTGGATAGCGGATTCTCCAACATCATGGATTTTGGCGGGGTGAAAATCGGCATGTCCTCTGACGGTATTGGCACCAAGATTGAACTGGCCGAACGCACCGGTATTTACCACACGCTGGGTTTTGATTTAATTGCCATGGTGGCGGACGATTTGGCGGCCAACGGACTGGAAACGGTAAACCTTTCTAATATTCTTGATGTGGATTTTCTTGAAGCCAAGATTGTAGATGAACTGATGCGCGGTCTGCACGAGGCGGCCAATTTTGCCCGCATCACGGTAACCGGCGGAGAAATCGCAGAGTTGGGCAAGCGCATTGGCGGCTGGGGCCAGCGTATGCACTTCAACTGGGGCGCCACGGGCATCGGTATTTTACCTGACGGGCAGGAAATTGTGGACGGCTCGAAAATTCAGCCCGGCGACGTGGTTATTGCTCTGAAAAGCCGGGGTTTCCGCAGCAATGGCTTTTCTTTGCTGCGCAGAATTATGCACGAACAATTCGGCGGGAACTGGCATATGCAGTCTTATGACGATTCGACATCCTGGGGCGAAAAACTGCTTACGCCTTCTTTGATTTATTCACCGCTGATTGCCAACCTGCGCCGGCAAGGTCTGGAACTGCACGGCATCGCCCACATTACCGGCGGCGGCATTCCGGATAATCTGGAACGGATTTTGAAACCACAGGGACTGGGCGCCGAGCTGACTGATATTTTTGAACCGCTAACAGTGATGCGCAGGGTTCAGGAATTGGGCCATGTACCGGAAGCGCAGGCTTATCGCCTGTGGAATATGGGCAACGGCATGCTGTTGATTGTTTCCCGGGAGGCGAAAGTACAAGTTCTGGAAAAAGTTGAGAATAGCGAATACAGCGCCAGGGTGTGCGGGGAAATCACTGAGAAGATGAGTGTTTTAATGCATACTAAAGGATTGAATCCGACAATTATCGAGATAGAATATTAGTACAACGCTTTGCGAAACCTTTGAGGCTTTGTAAAGTTTGTAGCGCCTAAAAAACCTTACGAAGCATAAGGATCTTCGTAAGGGAGCTTGCTTAGAATTTTTTTTCAATTAAGAGGAACTGTCATTGAGCAATAAAACAACTAACCAGATTCAACTCATTCTAAAAGAAAATGTACGCGATGTAGCCGGCGAAGGCGTGCGGCAGGAAGCGCAGAAATTTTTATACATCGACACCGGCAAGGTGAAAAGCGGAAAAATCTTTTCCATTTTGTACAATTTAACGCCGGATCAGGTACAGCTCTTTGCCCACGAATCCCTGCAGGATAGACTGCTGCACGACGTGTTCATCAATCAGCTTTATAAAGCGGATGCGTTTCGTTCTTACCTGCTGGTTTCCAAGCTGCCGGGCGTCACGGACGACGAAGGCGTTTCGGCGCAGAAAGCCTTATGCGACCTGTTCAATATTCCCTTTGATTACGGTCAGCAATGGATTTTTACACAGGATATTTATTATTTTGAAAAAGACCTCTCAGGGAAGGAACTGAAATTAATCGGTTCGGAATTACTGGGCAATCCGCTGATTAATCATTTTGAATACGGCCGTTTCACCGGTCGGATCAATTATATTCCTGAAGTGCGTCTGCACACCGACACGCGCACCGAAACCATCGACATTTTTGTGGAAGACGACGCTTTGCTGAAGCTCTCTAAGGAAATGCTGCTGGCTCTGGACTTGCGCGAAATGAAAGCCATTCAAGCATATTACCGCAAGGCGGAGGTCCGGAACGAGAGGCAAAAGACCGGCATGCCCAAGCTGCCCACGGATTGTGAATTGGAAGTTCTGGCGCAAACCTGGTCCGAGCATTGTAAGCACAAGGAATTCAACGCCCAGATTACGTACAAAGATTTGGTAAGCGGCGAAGAACGGCAGATTGATTCTCTGTTTAAAACATTCATTAAAGGTTCCACCGATATAATCAAAGAGAAATTAGAAAAACAGGGCAAAAAATGGCTGCTTAAAGTGTTTGCTGATAACGCCGGTGTGGTGCGTATTGACGGAGGACGCGTGTTTACCTGGAAGGTGGAAACGCACAATAGCCCTTCCGCGCTGGACCCGTACGGCGGGGCATTGACCGGCATTGTGGGCGTAAACCGCGATCCTCTGGGTACGGGCGTAGGCGGCGGCAAGCTGCTGTTTAACACCAATGTGCTGTGTTTTGGCTCTCCCTTGTACGACGGCGAATTGCTGCCCGGGCAGCTCCATCCCCGGCGTATTATGAACGGGGTGGTTAAGGGGATTGAAGATGGCGGGAATAAATCGGGCATTCCCACGGTGAACGGTTCTATCATTTTTGATGATCGTTACGCAGGCAAACCGTTAGTGTTTGCCGGTACCGGCGCAGTGACGCCCGCCAAACTTGGCGAACGGAATTCATGGGAAAAACAAATCGATCCCGGCGACCGTATTTTAATGGCCGGCGGCCGCGTGGGCAAGGATGGCATCCATGGCGCCACCTTTTCTTCCCAGGAAATCGACGAGCATTCACCGCGTTCTGCTGTGCAAATCGGCAGTCCTATTACGCAAAAGAATATGTCCGATTTTATGGAAAAGGCTGCGCAGGCCGGTTTAATCAAATGCTCGACGGACAACGGCGCCGGCGGGCTCTCTTCTTCCATCGGCGAATTGGCCGCCATTCCGGGCGGGGCTCTTGTGGAATTGCACAAAGTGCCGTTGAAATACGCAGGACTGGCGTCGTGGGAAATTTTTGTTTCCGAATCGCAGGAACGCATGACGCTGGTAGTGGAACCCCAGGACGCGCCGGCGCTTTTGGAAATGGCCGCCGACTTTGAAGTGGAAGTGACGGATATCGGTTATTTTACGGACAGCGGTGTGCTGGACGTTTGGTATGAAAACGAGCGCATTTTGTATCTGGATATGGATTTTTTGCATGACGGCGTTCCCAAAAAATACCTGGAAGCGGAATGGCAGCCCCCGCAGGTACAGGAACCGATTATTCCTGAAAAAATCGATTATAACGAAACGCTGCTTAAATTAATGGGCAGCTTAAATGTGTGTTCGCGCGAACCGGTGATTCGGCGGTATGACCATGAGGTCAAAGGGAAGAGCATCGTTAAACCGCTGATGGGCGGTAAAGGCCGGGCCCCGCAGGATGCGGCTGTGATGCGTCTGGATTTTGATTCCTATACGGGTCTGGCCATTGCCAACGGCATCCATCCCCGTTACGGAGACATCGACGCCTATGAGATGTCCGCCGGCGCTTTTGACGAGGCGCTGCGCAGCATTATTGCCGTGGGCGGCAAACTGCCGGATTGGCCGGGCGACGAGAATGTATTCTGGACGGTAAATGATAATTTTTGCGTACCTGATTCGGTATATCATCCGCAGAATAATCCTGACGGCAAGTACAAACTGGCGCAATTAGTGCGTATGAATCAGGCGCTGTACGACATGGCCACTTTTTTCAACATTCCCATGACGTCCGGTAAAGACAGCATGAAAAACGATTTTATTAAGGATGGCGTTAAAATATCAGTGCCGCCGACCATTTTATATTCCATGGTGGCAAAAATCCCTGATGTGCGGCAGACGGTTACGGCCGAATTTAAACAGGCCGGCGATTTGATTTATTTAGTAGGGCGCACTTTTAATGAATTGGGCGCTTCCGAGTTTTATCAGCTGTTTGGCGAATTAGGGGCAAATGTGCCCAGGGTTCGCAAGGAATTGGCGCTGCGCATTTACCGCAAAATGCAACAGGCGCATGAGCAAGGTCTACTGCATTCCGCGCATGATCTTTCCGACGGCGGACTGGCGGTTGCTCTGGCGGAATCGGCTTTTGGCGGCAATCTTGGGGCGGAGGTGAAAATTCCTGAAAAGGGCTTGTCGGCAGCAGCGTTTCTGTTTTCCGAATCCCATTCCCGCTTTGTGGTTAGTGTGGATGCGCAGCGTAAAAGTGAATTTGAAGAAATCTTCTGTGAAGACGCTGTGCTTTTGGGGGTGGTGAGCAGCCAAGCGGAATTGAATATCTCAAAAAAGGGTAAAAAAATTATTAGCCTTGATGTGTTCATGCTTTACTCAAGCTGGCAAGAGGGGTTGGTGTTTTAGGCGGGATTGGGTTTGCCTAAAAAACTTTTAAACGGCCTGGATGCCCAATCAAGTTGGACATGACATTGAATGTGGATACCCGTCAGGAGACGGGCATGACACCCGGCTCTTTGTCATTCCCGCGGAAGCGGGAATCTGTAAAAATACGGATGTAGTCTGGATGTCCCCAAAGGGGCGCCTTTGGTGCCAATCAAGTTGGGCATGACACATCATGTGGATGGCCGTCATATTCATTATTTCGAAATCCATAAGGAATGGTGCAAAAAGTTCTTTTTTAAATTCGATTAACTGAAAAATGATGGTGGTTGTATTTAACAGCCATGAGATTTGACAACGAAGCAACGCAGGGTAACAATCGAAAGAAGCAACAGAAATACATACCGGAACGCGGATAATATGTGGTACAGGGTTCCTTTGTTAATCGGAGGCGTTTAAATGGTGAAATCGTTGGTCGTAACGGGATTTGGCATCAATTGTGAAGAGGAGATGGCGGCGGCCTACCGGCTGGCTGGCGCAGAGGCGGATATTGTGCATCTGAATCAGATTTTTAAGGAGAAGGTAAGCATCCACGAGTACGATATTTTAAATTTCCCGGGCGGTTTTTCTTTTGGCGATGATTTAGGCTCGGCCAAGGTGCTGGCTAATAAATTTAAATTTAAACAGATGGCCTCCGGTAAACGCTTTATCGATGAAATCGAACGCTTCTTAAGCGACGGCCATTACATCACGGGCGTGTGCAACGGTTTTCAGGCGCTGGTTAAAATGGGATTGCTGCCCAATGTGGGCGGTTCGTTTGAGCAGGAAGTTACTTTAACACATAATGATTCCGGTAAATTTGAAGACCGCTGGGTGACCTGCAAAGTAAATCCCGCTGGGCCATCCCCGTTTCTGAAAGGTATTGATTTAATCGACCTGCCGGTGCGTCACGGCGAAGGGAAGCTGATTATTGGCAGCGACGCCGTGCGCGAAGAAATCCTAAACCAAAACCTAAACTGTTTAACTTACGCGGATGAAAACGGCAATCCGACTGCCGAATATCCCATGAACCCTAACGGCTCCGAGCTGGACTGTGCAGGTCTATCTGATTCTAGCGGACAAGTGTTCGGTCTAATGCCCCATCCCGAGGCTTTTCTTTCCATGTACAACCATCCCGACTGGGGGAAAAGGAAAGTACATGGGAAAGTCGAAGATGAAAAGGGAGAAGGGCTTGCAGTTTTTGTAAATATCGTAAAACATATAGAAAAAAATTCTTAATGTTACATTGCTCTTTTTAGATTAGAGCGACGTAACGCAGAATTAGGGACTGTGTTGGTTTTTGTGGATATACATAGACCTGTTTTAATTTACAATTTGCTTTTGTGTGTTGGATGCTGCAATCATCGTACATTGAATGGAAATTAATTCACCGAATCATTTTTTAGCAACCGGTTTTTAATCACGGCGCGGATTAGATGACCGTAATAAAGAAATTTTTCGCTGGTTTTCCAGTAAGCTTCAGCACCTGTGGTTAATCCAAAATCAAACGCCCGTCTTAGCGAAATGATCCCCTCGTTTCCGGCCCAATAGGTTTTGCCTTTGCCGACAAAAGCCGCCAGATGCGCGTCACTGCTGCCTGTAGCGGCCACGGGAATGTGATGTTCGTGCATCTTGTCGAGGGTTTGCATATTGTATTTTACACCGCGTCCCGGTACGGCATTGGTGATCTCAATAGCATCAAAGGGAACGTCGCGAATCAAATCGCCGCAGCCCAGATTAACGCGTAGAATTTTATCGATCCACTTTGGCGAGTAAGGATGATGGGCCACGGCCACCCCGCCGGATAGGTGAATCAGCCTAACAGTCTCTATGGCGCTCAGGCCGGAAGCAATTTTTTGCGTTACAAACAAGGCGCCGATGTGGCCGTCCTTGCTGGAGACTTCGATGCCGGGAATCACCGCCAAACGCAGCCTGCGCTGATGTACGCGCCGCCGGGCTTCTAAGGCGCCGGCAATTTCATCGTGATCGGTAATAGCGATGGCGTCTAAATGCAGTTCAATTGCTTTTTCTAACACGCTATCCAAATTATCGCCGTCGGACCATTGTGTGTGAATGTGCAGGTCGCCGGTATTTTGCAGAATGACGCGTGTTTTATCTTCGATTCCTACTAAACGTAAACCGGGTAAAAAATATTGTTCGTAGGGCGTCGGCTGCCATTGCGCCGATTCTTCCACTTCCTCTAAATCGCGTTCGGCGCTTTCTTCGAAACGGGTCAGCCGATGTAAATCCTCTTCTATACGTCCGATATTTATTAGTTTGCTGTTCATGATATATCCATCGTTTACAGATAAACTCATTCTCGTAAAAAATATGAATTTGTTTAGCACGCCGTCATCCGTTTGTGTTTTATTTGTATTATTATTATTTTTTGTATCTTCTTGCCGTTGCTTGTGAAATCAGTGATTGTAAATACAGGGAGTTTCCATGGAAGCGAGCTTACTACAGTTTTTTAAACAGGCCAGCGATTTTGTCTGGGGCGCACCGCTATTAGTTTTGTTGGTGGGTACGGGTATCTATTTAACTATTCGTTTACGCGGTTTGCAGGTTACCAAACTGTGGCATGCGCTTTACCTGGCTTTAATCAAACGTAAAGAAGACAGCGATGAGCCGGGAGATATCTCTCATTTTCAGGCATTGATGACCGCGCTTTCTGCCACGGTAGGCACCGGAAACATAGCGGGCGTGGCTACGGCCATTGCCACCGGCGGCCCGGGCGCTTTGTTCTGGATGTGGATTACCGGCCTTTTTGGCATGGCCACAAAATACGGCGAAGCGGTGCTGGCCGTTAAATTCCGCGAGGTGGATGAAAACGGCAATATGAGCGGCGGACCCATGTACTATCTTGACAAGGGACTGCACGCCAAATGGCTGGGCGTGTTGTTTGCGATTTTTGCCGCGGTGGCTGCTTTTGGTATTGGCAATATGGTGCAGTCAAATTCGGTCGCGGAGGCCTTGGATTCCACCTTCAACATTCCGCATATGTGGACCGGCATTGTACTGATGGTACTGACTATTTTGGTAATCGTAGGCGGAATTAAAAGCATCGGCCGCGTAACGGGTGTGCTGGTGCCCATTATGATCGTCTTTTATTTTTTAAGCGCTATGACTATTTTAATCATTCATTATGATCAAATTCCCTACATTTTTAAACTTATCATGGAGGGGGCTTTCACCGGAACTGCTGCCACCGGCGGGTTTTTGGGCGCCACCGTTATGCTGACCGTACGCTGGGGTGTGGCGCGCGGCGTGTTCTCCAATGAGTCGGGTTTAGGCAGCTCGCCCATTGCCGCGGCTGCAGCTATCACCAAGCATCCGGTTACACAGGCGCTGGTTTCCATGACGCAGACATTTATCGACACCATTGTAATCTGTACATTAACCGGATTTGCCATTCTGGTTTCGGGCCTGTGGACGGCGGGGCCGCAATTAACCGGCGCCGAGCTTACTTCGGCGGCCTTCAGCAAGGCGCTTTCCGGACAGATAGGCGGGTACATTGTATCCATTGGTTTGGTGCTGTTTGCCTATTCCACAATTTTAGGCTGGAGCTACTACGGTGAAAAATCGCTGGAATACATCACCGAGATTGGCCAGAAGACGCGAACCTTTGTTCTGTATTTGCTGTTAGTTATATTTTTGGCGCCATTATGGATTGTCTTTCAGCTGGAACAACATACCCTGCTATTAATCGTTCTGCTGCTGATTTATGTGTGGGTGTTCTATAAAGTAAAAGATTCCATCATACGGCCGTCGTTGAAAACCATCACCACGCTATACCGTGGCACGTTTGGCGTGTATGTCTTGATCGGTACGGTATCGCAATTAGAATTAGTGTGGGCCATGGCCGACGTATTCAACGGTTTAATGGCTCTGCCCAACCTGATTGGATTGATTGGTTTGTCCGGCGTGATTGTTTTAGTGACTAAAGAATTTTTCCAAAAAGAGGCGGAAAATACGGGTAAATAAATTTGACACAAAATTTTAAACATCTTATATTTAAAGACTCAAAAATAATTGGGAGCCAGTAGCTCAGCTGGTAGAGCAGCGGCCTTTTAAGCCGTTGGTCCGGAGTT
>CAZIBE010000103.1:0-6018 GCA_964536685.1 uncultured Calditrichaceae bacterium
CGGAGTGATCCCTACGGGAAAGGAACCACTTCGTGGTGGGAAAATGACAGTGAGAACCTTTTTAGAGTGAACTCAAATTTAATAAGTTATAAATTTTAAAGACATCCGGATAAAATAAATTATTTGGTTTGCTCAGTTTACTACGTTACGATATATTAAACAAACTGCACGGCGGCAGAGTTGCACGAAACAAGGATAATCACCATGAACGACAAACATTTAAGCAAAGATATCAAAAGCGCTTTTCAATCTTTAAAGAAATTATTTCCGGAATTTGATTTTTCACTCTTTTTAGCGCCGGCCGACACGGAATTGTCCGCTTATGCAAGCACGTTTTCCGAATGGGAAAAAAAACGCTTCATTTTTAAAAAACCGCTCCCGGAAAAGGAAATCTTCCCCAATAAAATCGCTGAAAATCAGGAATTAACAGAGTTTATCGAGAATAACCGTTTGGTTTTTATGTCTAAATTTGACGATAAATTCATGGGAATCCTGTGGTTGGGTATTCATTATTCAGGCCTGCTAAGAGTGAAATTCAGAAAAGATTTAATACGCGTGATGAAAGAGCTGGTAACAACCCGCCTGCGTTCTGCCGAATTTGAAAATAAATGGAGCGATGGCAAGCACATGCGGCGACAAATGTTGGAAGAGATCAGCGCCATGCATGATATCGGCCGCTCTCTGCAGTCGGGACAAAATTTAGACGATTTGCTGACCTATATCATGGGAAAGTGTATGGTACTGATGGACTCTGAGGCCGGTTCTTTGATGCTGGTGGCGCCGGATACAGACGAACTGGAATTTAAGGTGGCGCTGGGTCCGGTGGCGCATTTAGTAAAGCCGTTCCGTCTGAAAATCGGACAGGGCATTTCCGGCTGGGTAGCGCAACACGGGCAAGCCATCCTGATTCCCGACGCCTATGCCGATCCCCGCTTTGATCCTTCCTTTGACAAGCGCACGGGTTTTCGTACGCGCAGCTATTTGTGTGTGCCGCTTATTTACGATAGGAAGGTGTTAGGCGTAATGACCGTGCTGAACCGTCTGGACGGCCAGCCGTTTGGTGAGAACGATTTGGACTTACTGACTACGTTTGCGTCACAGGCGGCTATGGCCATCGAAAATCATCGTTTGTTGAAGGCGGCCCTAGAAAAAGAGCGGCTGGATCGTGAGCTGCAAATTGCCGCCGAAATTCAGCAGCGCCTGATTCCCCGGCAAATTCCGCTTTTGGCGGGTTTGGATATGGCAGCTACCTACCGTCCCTGCAAAGAAGTGGGCGGCGACTTTTATGACATCATTCCATTGAACGACCATCAGGTGGTATTAATCGTGGCTGATGTTGCCGGTAAAGGCATTCCCGGCGCCATGCTGGTTTCTACCATGCAGGCCAGTTTAAAGGCCTATCTGGAGTTTACACAGGACCTGCTGCAAATAGTCGCTAAACTCAACCAATTGTTGGTTGATAACACTATGGACGACAGCTATATCACCTTTTTTATGGCCAAACTGGATCGCAAAAGCGGCAAGCTGGAATATGTAAACGCCGGGCATAATCCACCTTTATTAGTGAATAACAGCGGCGCTGTGGAAGAGTTGCACGACGGAGGCATATTCCTGGGCTTTTTGCCCTGGGAGTACCAGCTTGGCTCATTGAACTTAGGGCGGGATAGCTTGTTGGTCATGTACACCGACGGTCTGGTGGAAGCCATGAACGCTGAAGAAGAATTCGGCGAACAGCGCTTAAAAAAATTAATCCGGCAACTGCGCGGGCGTCAAAGCGCAGAAATTAAAGATACGATTTACAAACGGGTCGATGACTTTATTGCTCATCAGCCGTTGCAGGATGATTTTACGCTGTTGGTAGTGAAACGGACATAGAATTAACCTTGCCAGTAAACGCCTCCGCGCCGTAAGATCAGAAAAAACTTTTTGATGAAACGGATTTAATTGTTTAAATTTTGCGGACTAATTTTGTGATTTTGTTGCCGTTGGACCGGCGGCAGCGCCCTTTTTTGAAAGGAGCAAAATATGGCAAGTGAAAAAAAATATTCCCTGGCCGAAATTGCCGCTCTGGTGGATGATGAAGAAACCTCCCGGCTGGCGCCATCGGCCACGCCAAATGCGGCCGCCCGGCGTAAACAGACGGAAAGCGATGTGCATTACCGCCCGCCCTTTGCCCTGGATCGCGATCGCATTTTTTACAGCGGCGCCTTTCGCCGTTACACCGGAAAAACGCAGGTTATTTATTTCGTCTCTCTTCTGGACGAGCAGCTCACCAGCCGGATTTTGCACACATTAAGCGTGGCGCAGATTTCCAAGACCATCGGCCGCTTTTTACGGCTGAACACCGATCTTATCGAAGCCATCGCCTTGGGACATGATTTGGGCCATCCGCCCTTTGGCCATGACGGAGAAAAATTCCTAAGCGAAGTCAGCCAAAAATACGGGCTGGGACAGTTTCACCACAATATCCAAAGCCTGCGCGTGGTGGATGTGATTGCCAAAAAGGGCCAGGGACTGAATTTAACCTTCCAGACGCGCGACGGCATTTTATCGCATAACGGGGAAGTGCACAACCAGGGCTTAACGCCCAAACCTGATAAAGAAGAAAGGGATTTGCTGAAATATATCGAACAAATGCAGGCCGGCGAGCAGGTAGATATGATGCCCGCGACGCTGGAAGGCTGTGTGGTGCGCCTGACCGACACCATCGCCTATATCGGGCAGGATATCGACGACGCTATTCGTATCGGCTTGATTTCCAGAGAAGAGCTGCCGGTCCAAGCTACGGATATTTTGGGAACTTCCAACGGGCAAATTGTGGATACGCTGGTTAACGATGTCGTGCAAAAAAGTTACGGCAAAAAGTATGTGGCTTTTAGCGATAAAATTTCTCAGGCTCTGTATGTTTTGAAGCAATTTAACTACCAGGCCATCTACAAAAGCCCGAAGCTTAAAATCAATCACCGGCGCATTGCCCGCGGTTTCGAAATTCTGTTCGATCATTATCTTACGGCGCTGGCTACCCAGGAACGCAACAGTGAAATTTACCAGCACTTTTTGCTGTCCAAATCCAAAAACTATTTGGACAATACCGGCGATGAATTAAAGGTGCGTGATTTTTTAGCGGGCATGACCGACCGCTACTTCAGTAAAGTGCTGCAAAAAGCCATTGTCCCGGCCACGGCGGATTTCAGGATTTTCAATGAATGAGTTACTTTAAAATCCACGAATATTAATGCAATTAATTTCAATAAAAACAATTCGTGATAATCCGTGGAGTTAATGGATATGAACTTATAGAATCGACTCATGAATAAATAACCAAAAAGACCCTAAAATATAAAGGAGCAGATATGCAGCAGACATTTGAACGACTTTCCAACCGAATCGATAATCTGCGTGACGAAGCCATACAGATTATGAAAGATATTATTCCTTTAAAAGCGTTAGGACCGTTAAACGGCGGGCGCGGCGAAAAAGCCAAAGCCCTCTATCTGAAAAAATATATGGAAGACAACGGCTTTGGACAGGTGAAAAACTATCCGGCTAAAGACCCCGACGCCGAAGACGGCGAACGCCCCAATTTAGTGGCAGTGATCCCCGGCAAAGACACAAGTAAAACCGTCTGGATTCTGGCGCATATGGATGTGGTGCCCGAAGGCGATTTATCCAAATGGGAAACCGATCCCTTCGAGGCCGTAGTCAAAGACGGCAAAATTTACGGCCGCGGCAGCGAGGATAACAATCAGGGACTGGTTTCCGGCCTGATTACGGCTAAAGCCTTTGTAGATGAAGGCGTCACGCCGGAGTGCAATTTAGGATTGATGTTGGTAGCCGATGAAGAGACCGGCAGCATTTTTGGCCTCCAGCACATGGTCGATCATCACGCCGATTTATTCAACAAAGAGGATATCATTATCGTGCCGGACGCCGGCGAACCCGATGCCAGTATGATCGAAGTGGCCGAAAAGTCCATTGTCTGGTTCAAGTTTAAAACCATCGGCAAGCAGGTGCACGCCAGCATGCCGGATCGCGGCGTCAGCGCCTTTAAGGCCGCCAACCATCTGGCCGTGGAGCTGGAAAAGCTGTACGAGATTTATGATAAAAAAGACGATGTGTTTGATCCGCCCATCAGCACTTTTGAGCCCACCAAAAAAGAAGCTAACGTGCCCAACGTAAACACCATTCCCGGCGACGATGTGTTTTACCTGGATTGCCGCATCATGCCCGATTATTCCATTGCAGAAGTTATGGAAACCGTGCGCCGGATGGCCGATGATATCGAAAAACGTTTTAATGTAAAAATAGAAATTTCTACCGAGCAGGAAGAGCAGGCCGCGCCGGCCACACCGGTGGACGCCCCGGTAGTGAAAGCGCTCATGAAAGGCGTAAAAGATGTTTATGGCATCGATGCTAAACCCATGGGCATCGGCGGCGGGACGGTGGCGGCTATTTTCCGGCGCGCCGGATTTCCGGCGGCTGTTTGGTCTACATTGGATGATTTAGCGCATCAGCCCAACGAGTACTGCATCATAGATAATTTGGTGAAAGACGCCAAGGTGTTTGCGCATGTATGCTTACAAAAGTAAAACATGGATGGTATACTCGAATAGAAATGGTTTGGATACAAACCATTTCGCCCAGAGAAGTTATACCGATTACCTTATTTGCGCCACAGGCGCCTCTTCAGGGTAAACCATTTACTGATCGGTAGACAAGGAGAATAACGATGAATCAGGATTTAAAAGATAGAATTACAGAGCTGGCTAAAAAATTTACGCCCGATACGGCCCGTTTTTTGCGCGATATGATCGCCATTCCTGCGCTAAGCTCGCAGGAAGAGGGCGTGGTTCAGCGAATAAAGCAGGAAATGGAGGCCATCGGTTACGATGAAATCATCATCGATCCCATGGGCAATATTTTAGGCCGCATAGGTAACGGAAAAAAAATTATTGTTCTGGACGCTCATGTGGATACGGTGGATGTAGGCAACCCCGATTTGTGGGAAGTAGATCCCTTTAAAGGCAAAGAAGAGAACGGCGTTATTTACGGTCGCGGCGCATCCGATATGGAAGGCGGTATGGCAGCCATCGCCTATGCCGGTAAAATTTTAAAGGAAATCGGTATTCCTGACGACGTAACCGTTTACGTGGTGGGCAGCGTTCAGGAAGAGGACTGCGACGGTCTGTGCTGGCAGTATATCGTCAAAGAAGACAAGCTGCGTCCGGATTTAGTGGTCATCACCGAACCGACCAATCTTAATATTTATCGCGGGCATCGCGGACGCATGGAAATTGAAGTAGAAACGTCCGGTATATCGGCTCACGGTTCGGCGCCGGAGCGCGGCGTTAATGCCATTTACAAGATGGCGCCCATTGTGCAGGAGATTGAACAACTGAACGAACGCTTAAAACGCGACGACTTTTTGGGGAAAGGTACGGTGGTTATTTCGGAAATCCGTTCCACTTCACCCTCACAGTGCTCAGTAGCCGACGGCTGCACGATCTATCTGGATCGACGCCTGACCGCCGGCGAAACCGACGAGAGCGCCCTGGACGAGATCCGTAATCTGCCGTCCTTTAAGAAGAATGGCGCCACGGTGCGCATACCGGAGTATGATACGCCCAGCTACACTGGGCTGCGCTACCCTACGCGTAAATACTATCCTACGTGGAAATTCGAGGAGGATCATCCGGCGGTAACTACAGCGGTCAGCGCTTATAAAAACATCTTTGGCAGTACGCCGAAAGTAGACAAATGGACCTTTTCCACCAACGGCGTGGCCACGGCCGGTATGTTCGGCATCCCGACCATTGGCTTTGGACCTTGTAACGAAATTTACGCTCACAGCCCGCAGGATCAGTGTCCGGTGGAGCATCTGACCAAAGCCATGATGTTTTATGCGGCGCTGGTTTGGGAAGAGGGATGGAAGTAAGAAAAAGAAAAAAAAGAATATAGAAGACAGAATATAGAAGACAGAATATAGAAGACAGAATATAGAAGACAGAATATAGAAGA
>CAZIBE010000103.1:6118-13435 GCA_964536685.1 uncultured Calditrichaceae bacterium
CAGAATATAGAATCATATCGTTCTGATTAGTCAAAGAGGTACTGAGTGAAGGAGAAAGCGCAGAATTTTCAGGATTTACAGGTTTGGCAAAAAGCACATGAGCTTGTCCTTCAAGTCTATCGCATAACGGCTGGGTTTCCAAAAGAAGAATTATTTGGGCTTACGTCTCAAATGAGGCGATCGGCTGTGTCTGTTCCAGCCAATATTGCCGAGGGATTCAAAAGAAAGGGTAAACGAGATAAGGCCAGATTTATGAATATTGCTCAAGCTTCACTGGAAGAGACGCGCTACTATTTTATACTCGCTGAACAATTGCAATTCAGCCAAATGCAAGAGTCCCTTTTGCTTTTAGATGAAGTAAGTAAAATGCTGGATGCATATTATCGCGCCATTTTGACTTCCACAGCAAAAGAGTAGAAATTTTATTTTTAATCTTCTCTTGCCTCGCTCCCTATTTGAACTTCTGAATTCTATCTTCTGTATTCTGTATTCAAAAATAAGAAAGGAAACATTTCATGAATCTCAAAGGACGTGATTTTATATCTACCCAGGATTGGACAAAGAACGAACTGGAAGCCGCCTTGAAAAAAGCATCGGAACTGAAGCAAAAATTTAAAAACGGTATTCCGCACCGCGAACTTCAGGATAAAACGAATTTTCTGATTTTCTTCGATAAATCCACGCGCACGCGTAATTCTTTTGAAGCGGGAATGACGCAGTTAGGCGGTCACGCTCATTTCATCGAAGCGCACACTTCGCAAATTGCCCACGGCGAGAGTCCCAAAGATATGGGCATTATCTTATCGAGTTACGGCCACGGTATTGCTATCCGCCATGATTTGGTTCCCGGCGAGGGCAACGCCTACATGCGCGAAGTGGCTAAATGGGCCTCGGCGCCGGTGATGAACATGCAATGCGATGTGGATCATCCTTTCCAGATGATGGCCGATTTGATGACCATCCGCGAAGTATTCGGTACTAATCTGAAAAAAAGAAAAATTGCCGTTTCCTGGGCATACGCGCCCAGTTACGCCAAACCCATGTCCGTTCCTCAGGGATTAATCATGCTGATGACGCGCTTTGGCATGGATGTAGTGCTGGCGCATCCGCCGGAATATAAGTTGATGGACGAACCTATGGCTGCGGCTAAACGCAACGCCGAAGAAAACGGCGGCAGCTTTACCGTTGTGGACTCTATGGAGGAGGCCTTTAAAGACGCAGACGTGGTTTATCCCAAAAGCTGGGGCATTCAGTCACTCTTCTCCAACCCGGAAGAGGCGCTGGAAATATCCAAAAAGTACAAACACTGGATTTGCGATGAAGAAAAAATGAAACTAACCAAAGAGGATTCCATTTATATGCACTGTCTGCCTGCCGACCGCGGATATGAAGTGACCGACGCCGTGATTGACGGCCCGCATTCGGTGATTTACCAGGAAGCGGAAAACCGCCTGCATACGGCTAAAGCCATCATGGCCTTGACCATGTAAATTCATAGGGGCCAACCCGGCCCCTTTTTTTATTTTTCATATTTAAAGACCTGCCCGTTCCTGCCGACTATTTCTTGTAACAGACGAATCTCAGGATATCCGATATGTCGCGCCTTCAACTGCCCTATTTGCAAAATAGCAGTGTAAAAAGCAAAAAACCTCGTAAGTCCGCTAAGACGGTGGTCTTGCTAATAGATGATGACAGAGATACTCTTGTGCTTCTGGAAAAATATCTCAGTTTCGAGAATTACAAAGTATTAACCGCCATCAATGCCGCCAACGGTCTGGAAATCTACAAAAAGAAAAAACCGCCCATAATCATTACCGATATTGTTATGCCGGGCATGTCCGGCCTTGAGCTGCTACAAACCATCCGTAAAGAAGATTTGGAAACGGAAATCCTCGTTTTAACCGGCCACTCGGATATTCAGTCGGCCATTACCGCCTTAAAACATCAGGCTTCCGATTTTCTGCAAAAGCCGGTGGATTTTCAGGTGCTGCGTTTTGCCTTAAAACGGGCGGTGGAACGAATGCGGTTAAAGCAGAGCGTTCAGGAATATACACAAAGTCTGGAGCGCCTCATTAAACAGGTGGATTATTCCCGTAATTATCTGGAAGCGGTGGTTCAGAATTCGCCCAATGCCTTGCTTACCTATGATTTGGACGGTACTATCATCTCCTGGAACGAAGCAGCTGAAAAAATAACCGGTTTTCCTGCGGAAGAGGCCATCGGCCACACCCTGGAGGATGTGTTTATTCTGGAAGGCGCGTTGATTGAAAAAGAGAATATCGATGCGCAGGAGACGGAAAAGAAAGATGTTATTGTCCAAATCTTAACGCGTGATAATGACATCCGCTATATCAGCCGCAACGCTCAGGTCATTCGCGGCGACAAAGATCGTATTGTGGGCGTAATCGAGAGTTTTATCGATGTTACCGAACAACTGCGCAATGAACGCCTGTTGGAAAAACGCTACCTGCAGGTGCAGACCATCAACGAAATCAGTAAGCAAGTGGCGCGCAGCGACGATTTAAATGTGGTGGGGCAGTTTACGGTGGAAATGCTGGTTAAATCGTTCTTTGAATCGTCTCAGGTAACGCTATTTTTTTATGACGCCCAAAAAAAAGGTTTGATTTTGCAGGCCATGGCCGGATACCATATAGAAAAAGCGCAAAAACGTTTTCCGCTGGGTACGGTGTTCAGCACGCGCAAAGGCGTAATCGGCGCTACCTTCCGGCAGGGTAAGGCGCATATCATTGAAGATGTTAAACAATCCAAATTATTTAAAGAAGGCATCATCGATGGTATTGTCAGTGAGTTTGCCTTTCCCATCCGTTCCAGAGAGCAGATCATCGGCGTGCTAAATATCGAAAATACGCATCAGCTGCCCTTTGACGATTCCGACCGTTTTATGTTGGAAGCTATCGTAGAATTCATGAGCATCAGCGCCGAACGTATTGAGATGCTCAATCATATTCGCGGCCAGAACCGCAAGTTGGAAGAACAGGCCGTGGAACTGCGTCAGGCGTTGGAGCAGGTGGAGTCGCAAAAGGCGATTATTGAAGAACAGAATCAACGCCTGATAAAAGATTTACGCAAGGCCGGAGATTTTCAGAAAAGCCTGTTGCCGGAACGCCTGCCGGAACACAAGTCCGTAAAATTTGCCGCGCTCTACATCCCATCCAGTCAGTTGGGCGGCGACTATTATGACGTGTTCGACATTGACGAGCATAAAACAGGTATTTTGTTGGCGGACGCTTCCGGCCACGGAGTGGCGGCAGCTATGCTGACAGCTATGTTTAAAATGACTTTCCAAAAATATGCGGCCGATATTCATAGTCCTGCTAAAGTGCTTACGCAGATCAACAGCGATTTTTGCAAGGTGCTGCAAATGGGCGAGTTTTTTACGGCCTTTTTTGCCGTTCTGGATCGTCGCAGCAAAACATTGACTTATGCCAATGCGGCCCATCCTAAACCGATGCTCTGTCTGGAAAGCAGGAATGAGGTGCTGGAACTGGATACCAACGGTTTTTTGCTAGGCGTTATGGACGACGGCATTACTTTTGAGCAAAAAGAGAGGCCGCTTAGCGGGCGGTGTCGGTTGGTCATTTTTACCGACGGCGTCAACGAAGCCGCTAATCCCAAGGGACGGCAATTTGGCACTGAGCGCGTTAAAAAATATTTATTAAAAGATATTCAAAGCGAGCCGCCGGAATATCTTGCCCATTTTGAAAAGCAGTTACGCCGCTACACCAAGTCCAAATATTTTGAGGATGATGTTTCTATTGTGGTGGCGGATATTTACTGAAATAATTTGTACCCGCGAGCCTTTCCCACTGATATACTCGAATAGAAATGGTTTGAATACAATCCATTTCGTCCTGAGAGTTGAGTGTTTTGTACGAAATCCCAATTGATCGGGATGGTACCGATTACCTTATTTGCGCCACAGGCGCCCCTTCAGGGTAAACCATTTAGAAACAAAAAAGAGGAAAATTCTCAAGCTAAGCTTCTTCTGCGTATTCTCACTTTTTACTCTTACGCTCACTCTTGCTCATGCGCTTTTCTTACTCTAACTCTTTCTCCTTACACTTACCCTTTACTTACATTTTTTTTGTTCCGTTATTAACGGAAATAAGATTATCCTAACGGTAAAGAGGAAGAAGAAAAATAAGAATTTGTTTTAACGCCAAGGACAAAGGTTTAATACTTAGCCCAAAAAAGCGACCTAAAGCCAAAATAGTCAACGGTACCTCATAATTCCTCGTTGTATAAAAAATTGGGTAAAACCACAAAAATTATTAAATTAAGATTTGAATTATTCAAATACGATCATATACTATAATTAACAGAAATTATTTGGGGAGAAACGGTTTTGAAGCGTATCAGGGTTAGCGATGAAACTTTGCAGGATAAAATTGATCGTCTGTACGCCATGGGACAGGGACACATTTTTCGTTTTTGGGATGAATTGTCTGTGGAAAAACGGGAATATTTATTATCGCAGATCGAACAATTGGATTTAACTGCCCTAACTCGTTTGATTGAACTCGGCACCGGTCAGGCTAAATCGATCGTGGAATCCTACCATTTAGAACCGGCGGAAGTAATGACGCTGAAGATGCGCCGCAACCGTGATTCGGCCGTTATTCCTTTAGGACAAAAAGCGTTGCAGGAAGGCAAAGTCGCGGCCTTTTTAGTAGCCGGGGGACAAGGAACGCGCTTGGGCTTTGCCGGACCGAAAGGCGCCTTTCCCATCACGCCGGTTAAGCAGAAATCGATTTTCCAATTACATGCCGAAAAGATATTGGCGGTACAAAAAAAATATAACTGTGTTATCCCCTGGTACATTATGACTTCGCAAAGCAATCATGTACAGACGGTTAATTTTTTTAGGGAGCACACTCATTTCGGTTTACACCCGGAAAATATTTATTTTTTCCGGCAGGAAATGCTGCCGGCCATCGATTTTGAAGGCAAGTTAATTTTGGCGGAAAAACATTCCCTGTTTCTGAGCCCCAACGGGCACGGCGGCGCTGTAAAAGCCCTGTGGGATAGCGGCGCGGTTCAGGATATGAAAAAGCGCGGCATCGAATATCTGTTCTATTTTCAGGTGGATAATGTGTTGGCCCATATTTGCGATGCGGCGTTTATCGGCTACCATATCGCCAGCCGCGGACAAATGTCCAACAAAGTGGTGCGCAAGCGCTATCCCGAAGAACGTATGGGGGTCATTTGTATGATTAACGGTCAGGAGGGCGTTGTTGAGTACAGCGATTTAAGTAAAGAAGACATGTTTGCTACCACGGAGGACGGGCAGCTTAAATATTGGGCCGGCTCCATAGCCATCCACATGATGAACGTGGATTTTATCGAACAGGCCAATATTAACGGATTTTCTTTACCGTTTCATAAGGCGCTGAAAAAGGTGCCTTACCTTGATGAGCGGGGCAATAAGGTACAACCCCAGCAGCCCAATGGAATTAAATTCGAAACTTTTGTTTTTGATTTACTTTTTCAGGCCGGAACAACTTTAACGCTGGAAGTGGAGCGCCGCCTGGAATTCAGCCCGGTAAAGAACCACAGCGGCGAGGATAGTCCGCAAACGGCGCAGCAGCATCTGCTTTGGAATTATGCCCGTATGCTCTTAGACGCCGGTCTGGAGCTCCCGGAGGATAACGAGGGATTGCCGAAATTTCGGATAGAAATCAGTCCTTTGTTTGCTTTGGATGCCGATGATATCCGGCAGAAAATGGAACAAATAACCAATCTAAAAAACAATACGTATTTGGAGTAGACATGCCAGATAATACTTCCGGAACCATGTATGCGAAATTACGCCATATTCATCGTGTTAACCGTATTTTGTGGAGTTCCATTTTAGGTGGAATGCTGGTGCTCGGTTTGGTGGGGGTTCTCTTCTATTATATGAAATTGATTCAGTGGCAGCCTCTTTCACTGCACAATATTGATCAGATTTTATTTTTTGGGGCTATTGTATTGGTGGTGCTGATCTTTTATATCAAACGGCACTATCTGGAACTACACAAACTGATCGAGCGGGCCAGGGTGCGTTCGGTAAATCTTTCTGCGTCTGATGCGGCTGATTTTATGGAAGAGTTTGATGCCAACGCCACATTGCTGGTTAAAACGCTGATGTTGATGCGCCGCTATTATATGGTTGTCTGGTCCATTGCCAATCTCATTTTAATTATCGGTTTTATTTACTTTGTAATCAGTGGTCTGTTCAGAACCTTTCTTATGTATCTGATACTCAGTGTTTACGTGATGCTTACAAATTTTCCCTTCTTCAGTCTGATTGAACGCTGTTATATTCGTATTTACGATCGAAAGCTTGAACCGCCAACTAAATGATTTAACATAAATCGGAGTGTGCTATGTTTAAAAGTGGTAAAATTCATGATGTAATTATTAAGAAATTACAAAAATATGTCGATGACAGAGGATGGCTTGTAGAACTGTTTCGTGTGGATGAAATTGATGAAACCCATGCGCCGGCCATGAGTTATGTTTCGCAGACCTATCCCGGGGTTACGCGCGGTCCGCATGAGCATGTAGACCAAACCGACTACTTCGCCTTTGTGGGTCCGTCGAATTTTAAGCTGTATTTATGGGATAATCGTCAGGATTCTGCTACGTATGGTATTCGAATGGTCGTGTTTTTAGGCGAAGATAATCCGGGGATTGCCGTTATCCCGCCCGGCGTAGTACATGCCTATAAAAATATTGGTACAGGCGTAGGCTGGGTTTTTAATGCG
This sequence comes from uncultured Calditrichaceae bacterium, assembly GCA_964536685.1. Classification (GTDB taxonomy): domain Bacteria; phylum Calditrichota; class Calditrichia; order Calditrichales; family Calditrichaceae; genus CAZIBE01. Next base: position 12,889 of record CAZIBE010000103.1, read on the forward strand.
CCTAACCGATTATATGCCGGTAAGGATAAAAAGGAAAAGGTGGATGAAATTCGTCATGAGGATGAAGTAGATTCGCCTTTTGTGCCAGATTGATTAAATCAGGCTGTCGATATTTATCCATTCTCTTTAAGATAGTAAAATAGCAGGTTGTTCACTATAGCTGTAGAATTGTTGAAAGCGTGACAGCTTTCCGATGAATTACGAGAGTAGCATGAAGATTCGCAGCAAATTGATTTTGATTTTTTTTGTAGTACTCACCACTATTGTCATGCTGGCTTTTTTTGTCGTTCAGAATCGGGTTAGCGCTTTCATGATAGCACGAAGCCAGGCTATGGTAGAAGATAATGGTCAGCTTGCGATGAGCAAAATCGACCAGTTGCTATGTCGATATAAAAAGAATGTCAAATGGATTGCCGGCAGTGGCTACATTAAGAAATTTTTTATAAAAAATAACCGACCTGCCATAAAAATTCCTTCTCGTAAGATAAATTTTCACAGCTGTCCTAAATAATTTTAAATTCAATATCCCGTATTGTAAAAACAAGAT
>CAZIBE010000104.1:0-9786 GCA_964536685.1 uncultured Calditrichaceae bacterium
TTAACACTTCTGTGACATTTACTGACCACTATCTAAAGATAGTGGCAATTAAAAACATTATTTAGGACGGATGTGATACGAATCGATATAGAACCACATTTTTTAAATGGAATTCATTAATCATTAAAGGCAATAAAAAAAGCCAAGCAAAATGCTTGGCTTTAAAAATCCGACATAAATATCAGTGAGCGTGTATTTCTGTATGATGCGAATGTCCCACCGCAAGCGCTGCGAATCCGGCTACCATCAACAGAATACCTACAATGATGCCGTTCCAGAGATTACCGGCGTTTTGCTGTAAGACGGGAATGAAGGCGGCAATAATCAGCCAGATGCCCAGCACGCCGCTGAGCCAGCCTTCCCAGTTAGCCTCCTTAAGCATGGTAAAACCGGCCACGGCAACAATAACTCCCACAATGAGATTATCCCACATATTGCCGGTCGGGCCGAAATTCAAAAAAGCCGCGATGAACAGCCATATTCCTAATATTCCGTTTGTCCAGGCTTGCCACATGATAAACCTCCTTCACCAAAGGTGATGTTAGTTGACTGACGCTTTAATTAAAACAAACCATGTGCCAGTATACTGAAGGCCTTCTAAGTTCAATAAAATCTGGAAGTTTCTTTGTTTTAGCAAAATGAAAAAATGACTGTTTTGAGAAGTAGAATTTCGCAGTAAACGAGCGTGTTTTTGCTTAGGCCGCGCCTATCAAGGCCCTTGTCCGGGAAATGAAAATTCGCAGTTGGGAGATAAGAATTATTTGAAATTTTCCACATTGATACCATGCTTTTTAATTAAATTTTGTATTTGCCGGCGGTCGTAACCGCTGAGTTGGGCGGCGTGGGTGATGTTGCCGTGAGTTTGCGCAAGCAAACGTTTGACAAAGCGATATTCCACATCCTGCAAGATAGCCTGAGTGCGGGCTTGTTTTTCCGCTTGCAGCTCTTCTTTGGTCATGGCCGGCTTAATTGCTTTTTGGCGGATTTCCTCGGGCAGATGCGCTACGCTAATGGGCCCTTTGCCGGCAAAAATAATAGATTGCTGAATGATGTTTTCCAACTCGCGCACATTGCCCGGCCAGCTATAGGATTTTAATAATTCGAGCGCATCATCGCTGACACTCAGCATTCGTCTCCCGTGAATATTCAACCGACTGTATTTTTTCAGAAAAAATTGTACTAACAACGGAATATCTTCCCGCCGCTTACGAAGCGACGGGATTTGCAGGAAAACCACTTTTAAGCGGTAATAGAGGTCCTGGCGGAAAGCGCCGTTAGTTACTTCCTGTTGCAGATTTTTATTGGTGGCTGTAACAATACGCGCGTCTGTTTGAATAAAATGGGTGCCGCCCACACGCGTAAAACGCTGGCCTTCTAACACATGCAGTAATTTTACCTGTAAATCCAGCGGGAGTTCGCCGATTTCATCCAGAAAAAGGGTTCCGCCGCTAGCTAATTCGAATTTACCTTTTTTGGTTTGCACCGCGCCGGTAAAGGCGCCTTTCTCATGGCCGAACAGTTCGCTTTCCAACAAATCGTGTGGAATGGCGCCGCAGTTTATGGCAATAAACGGTTTAGCCGCGCGCGGACTAAGATAGTGTACGGCCTGCGCAATCAGTTGTTTCCCCGTACCGGATTCTCCCTGAATAAGTACCGTAGCGTCGGTTTGGGCTACCTGGCGCACCGTTTCTAACAGAGCCTTCATGGAAGGATTTGCGGTAATGATTTCCGGCAGCCCTTCGTAGTGCTTTAGCTTTTCTTTAAGTTCCACATTTTCTTCCAGCAGATGACCGAATTGCAGCGATTTTTCGATCAGCGGTTCCAGTTCGGCAATCTTAATAGGCTTTACGATATAATCGTAAGCGCCGCTTTTCATGGCTTGCACAGCATTTTCCACCGTGCCGTAAGCGGTGATAATAATGACCGGTATGTGTTTGTAATTTTCCTGAATATGCTTCAGTAAATCGAGCCCGCCGACTTTGCCGGGCATGCGCAAATCGGTGAGCGCCAATTGTACGCTTTCGTTCTGCAGGTATTTAATAGCCTCTTCGCCGCTTTGGGCCAAAAGAATCTCATATTTCAGTTTGAAATTGATTTTAAGGACTTTGCGGATTTTTTCTTCGTCATCCACAATTAAAATAGTAGCTTTATTCGTTTCCATAAAAAATCCGTTTTTAATTTCTTTTCAGTAAACGATTGATTCTATCGTTTGTCCCTTTCACTTAGCGGCAGCCGCTGTGTTAGCTCAACGGTAAATTTAGTGTAACCAAAATGGGAATCAAAAGTAATTTTTCCGCCCAGGGCGTCAATGATTTGACGGACGATGGAAAGTCCCAGACCCGTTCCTTCTTGGCGCGTCGTAAAGAAGGGATCAAAGATGGCGTTCTTTATTTCTTCGGGAATGCCGATGCCGTTGTCGGCAATGCTAAAAAGGATATGTGCGCGGCTTTTGTTTACCGAGCATTCAATCAGTCCCTGTTCACAGGTAAACTGCGCATCGTTTTCACAGCGTTGTGCTATGGCCGAGCGGGCATTGAGCGCCAAATTTAGTAATGCTTGCTGTAAGAGTTCCCGATCGGTGAAAATGGTAAAATTACCGTCGGCTAAGCGGCACTTCAATTGAAAGGGAATCTGCTGTGTGGTTTGCAGATTGAGCTGCAACCATTCCATAATGTTTTGAACTTCAACGGAAATATACGAGGGCGGGCGAATGCGTGATAAATTAAGAAAATCAGTTAAAATATTATTTAACCGCGCAATTTCCTCAATAATAAACTGCTGTAGTTCCTGCCGATCTTCGAGGGCAATTTCAGGCTGCAACAGCGTTTCCGCAGAGGTTGAAATGGTGTTTAACGGATTGCGGATTTCGTGGGCGATGCCGGCCGTGAGTTGTCCCAGCGAGGCTAACTTTTCCAACTGGAAGTCGCGCCGGTCATGCTCGCGGAGTTCCTCGATCATTTGATTTCGTTGCAAAGCGCCGGCGATTTCGCTGGCAAAAATGTTAAACATCTCAAATTCGTCTTCGCTGTACTCCAAACCGTATTTTTTATGGCTTAAAACGCAAAAGCCCAACAGAGTCTTCTCAAAAATTAACGGCAGCAAAACGCTGGCATGGAATTTTTCCAAATAGCGCTGCACCGTTGTATCCATAAGCGAGGATTCCAGCTCATAAAATTCCAGCACTTTTCTATGTTTCATCAAACGCCGTACTAAATAGCAGTCAGCCGGAATATCCACCGCCTCTTTTGCCAGATGCACTTCGACGAAGGTCTGCTCATCTTCCTGATACACGTAAGTTAGAATCTGATGGATTTTAAAGCGTTTGCTCATAAAATCCTTAATACGCTGAAAAAATTCCTCCTGTTGATGATATCGTTGCAGTTCGCGCACTAATTGTAAAAAATTCTTACGTTGCTGGTGCAGGTCTTTGTTTAACAGCCGATCGAACAATTGCTGCAAGCGCCGTTCAAAGGGGCGAATTAATAAAAGCAGAATAAAAATGATCATACCGTCAAATACATAAGAATCAATACTGAAAAACTCTTCCACTCCGGCGCTGATGCTTTTAATCAGAAAAAAATAAACCGCCAGCACAAAAGTAGAGAGCAGTCCATAAGTAACGCCGCTGCGTAAAAAATGGGAAGGGCGGAACAGGTGAAACTGGACAATCGCTACAAAGAAAAAAACAGCAATTAAAAAGGTTAACAATGTAGACAAAAAGTAAAAAGAAATCGTTTGTTCCAGATAGGGACGAATCAGATAGATGATTAAAAAAACAAGGAATACAATGATCATTCCTACAGTAAAAAATTTGGTCTGATTTTTCATGCGCACCATTCGCAGACGCGGCAGTTTCCTTATTAAAACGGTGTTGCCCCAAATCAGGTAAGATAAAGTAATGGCCAGCAAAAAAAGGAATGATGGGTTGGTAGAACATTCAAACCGGAAATAATAAACAGACGCGTCGTTGCGCAAAGGCACCAGTCTGAAATGGAAATCAGGAAAGGAGTAACTAAGGGCGATGACCGGCAGAGCAAAAACCATTACGTAAAATATGGGCCGTCCGGCCCAGCTGTGAAAATTTTTCGGAAACTGATAGGAAATAATTACAAAGAAAGCCGGTGAGAGGAAAATAATGCGGTAGAGCATCTGCGCCCAGAAAAAGGCGCTTTCTTTGCTGGCGCTGTTCAGGATGATGACTTCCGAAACATTCCAGACGGCAAAGCTGAAAATAAAAGCGGCAAACCAGCGGTTTAGCGGAACGCGCGGCTTTTCCATTAAAACAATAAAAGCCAGGCTAAAATTAACGGCAAAGGAAATTAAGGCGGGTAATGAAAAGATGTTCATTTTTATACCTCGTTAGCGCCAAGCGCGACCATGTACCGGCAAATACCGCGAAGACGGAGAGCCGCTCCAAAGCGAACATAATTAATTTATCTTTTCCGGGCAACGGTTGAACGGAAAAGCAAACAGATAATTTGGAGGAATATTCGGTCGCTTATTTTTCAAGCTGTTTTAAGCGAATCGATTGTGCCTCTTTGGGCTGCACCTCAAAAGCGATGCGTCCCAGTATTTTCTTTTCCGCAGTCTCAACATCGATGCGCCATTGACCGGGGCGTATGTGTGTCTTCTTCGTGTAGCCGCGATAGCCGCCTTCCCGTCCGCCGCTGATTTTATAGCCCAGTACATCGCTGGTCAGCCACTTTTGTTGCCGGCGGTCGTAGAATTGCCAGTGGTGGTAAATACGCTTTTCCAATTTTGTGGGCGCGAACACCGAGACAAAACAAAATACCGTATCTCCGGGCGCGTAATGATAGGTGTCGTCAATGGTCCGCCCAAAAGCGTACCAGGGCGTGGCTTCGTACGTTAAATGGTAAACATGTTGTTCTTTATGAACATGATGATATACTCCGCCGTCCTTCATGGACAAGGGCACCGGCGGAATCCAGTTAAAAAAATACAAGAGGTTCATCAGCAGATAAACGCCCAGCACTATAGCGGCCTGCGTGTACAAGCGCTTCCCGCTGAAATTGCCGTCCATTCTACGCAAAAAATAAAACAGCAGGCCAACCGCCAGCAAGCTAATCACGCCGCTCAGCGCAAACATCCAGTTATTCATCACTTTAAAAATAACCGGCAGGAAAAAGGTGCAAAAGGCAAATACGGAAAGAAAATAGAGGCTGAGCTGAATTTTCAGGTTGGCCAGGCGCTTCTCTAAAAATTCATTGGAAATAAGCAGCAAAAATAGAAACAGTACAAAGAGCAGATTTTTAGTCAGTCCGGCGCTTTTAAAATAAAACACAACATAGCTGCTAAAAACGCCGCCAAAGAAGAACTGCGTGCCCACAGGCAGCCAGCGTTGATATGTCACCAACAAAGCCGGCCCGTTAAGAAGCCCTTCTTCAGCCAGATGCGTCAAAACAATTAAGGCGCCCAAAGCAATTAGATAGAGCAGAATAATCAGATTGTCGCTCAGGCGGTCGATGCGCGTTAAGGTCAGGCTGTCCCAGGCGAAGCCGGCCACAAAGGATACGATGGGATAGTAGCGTTCGTAACGTTTGTAAACCTGCGTGCCCTTTTTAACTAATTTGGAATCTAACAGCTTTCGTGTCGTAGTTTCGTTTTTCATGATAAATTTAAATTAATTGAACTGATTTTTCGCCGTATGTCAACTGTATAGGGATTGAATGCATTCAATCCATAGGAGTCATGGTTTCCGGCATCCAATCAGGGGGAAATAATACACCACCAAACCTGAAATTTGCAATTAATTTTTTGATTATGTCTTTTGCTCAGCAAATTTTCATTTTAATTTATTTAATTTTCGATAGTTAGCCCTCTCCCCGGCGAAAGCCGCCACTTTTGTGGCTGGCCCCTCTCCCAATTTGGGAGAGGGAAATTAAAGGGGTGAGGGAATATCAACAGTTTCATGTTTTTGTGATTTATTTTTGCTGAGTTAAGGTACTAATCAATTAATTTTTTACCGTTCCGCCAGTTTTACTTTTACCTCTTTCTGTTTTCCCTCGCGCTCAAAAGTAAACAGCGCCACATCGCCGGGCCGGTGTTTTTTTAGCGCGTTGGAATAATCGCGCAAATCGTTGACATCTGTGTCATCCAATTTCACAATTACATCGCCAGCCTTAAGTCCCGCTTTTTGCGCAGGAGAATCCGGAGTGATATTCTGGATGCGCACGCCTTTTCCCTGATAGGCGAAATCGGGCATGGTGCCGGCGCTGACGCGGCGGCTGCCTTTAGCGGCCGCCGGATGTTTGGCTGTACTGCCGCCCGTTTTACCTAAAAATGTCAGCGTTTCCTCGCGCTCGGCCAGATACAAAATCACTTCCCGCGTAAAAGCCGCTACCTTTACCAAACCCGCGGCGTCGATCTTATCCCAGGTGTCCGTGGGGCGATGGTAATCGCGATGCGCGCCGGAAAAGATTTGCACGGCCGGAATGCCCGCCTTAACAAAACTGACCTGATCGCTGGCGTCTAATTGCTGGGTGACCATCTCCGATTGCACGCCGGTTACATAGCCGATGCCCATAAAAATAAAGGGCCACTCCTTGGCGCTGGAGCTGTTTAAAATCAACAGTTTTTTACCGTTTAAACGGCCCACGGTATCCAGGTTCAAAGCGGCGATGATCTTTTTAGCCGGAAAGCGCTTGTACTGTTTCACAAAATAGTGCGATCCCTTAAGGCCGCTCTCTTCGGCGGTGAAGGCCACAAACACGATGCTGCGTTCCGGTTTAAGCGTTTTTCCCATATTTTTTGCCAGTTCTAACAATACGGCAATACCGCTGGCATTATCGTCCGCGCCGTGGTGTATTTTGCCTTCGTTGCCTTGGCGCACATCGGGCCAGCCCAGGCCCAAATGATCGTAATGGGCGCTGACCACCACCGCCTGCCCGGCATATTTTGAGTTAGTTCCGGGAATCACTCCGATTATGTTGTTAACCGTCCCTTTACGCCCGGCGGCGTCCACTACCTCCTGCCAGCTCTGTAAATAACCGCCGTTGTCTGCGCCGGGCTGTAAACCGGCGGCTTTAAATTGCTGTACGATGTAACGGGCGGCTTTTTCGATCCCTGTGCTTCCCAGGCCGCGTCCCTGCAGTTCGTCGCTGGCCAGATATTTAATATGTTTCATCATGCGTTCCGCCGAAAACAGCGGCGCCAACTGCGCCAGCGCCGCACGCTTGGGCAGTTCTTTTTTAATGGTTTGCGGCAGCTTGCCGTCTTCCAAGGGAATCACTGCCGTCAACGGGGAATGCACCGCCGGCCACTGTCCTTTGGCCATGTTGGTCGGTTCGTCGCCGGCAAAGGCCAAATAACTGTATTTACCGTAATGGGGCAGCTTGCGCGCCAGGCCGGGCACAGCCTGAGCGTCTGCCGCTGTCAACCAAACCACCACCGACTGCGGATTTTGCGGATGGCGGATGCTGACGACTACGCTTTTATTGTTCAAACTAAGCTCCGTTTTTTCCAGACGAACCGCGCTGCTCTTTACTTCCGCATCGTAATCTTTTAGCCCCTTTTCAACAACAGAGCGGAAACGGTTGTTCTTACCAAAAAGCCAAATGGCTCGATCCGCCGGCAGTTCCGTAAGCTGAACATCACTTTTGACCTGAATATCTTTCGATTTGTCTTTGGACCAGATGTTGGCCAATTGGCGGTAGCCCTGCTTCAAAGCGGGCGACGCGTTGGCCGGCAGCACCATCAACGCCTTTTGCGCGCCAAAGATTTTAGACAGCGACGGCGGGATTTCGTTGTAATGCAGGTGCCGAAACACGTGGAACTGCGGATCGACGCGCAACATCAGCGGACGCTGATCGAATTTTAATTGATAGCGCTGTTGTTTGCTATTTAGATGAACGGTTTGAAGTTGTACCTCTTTAGCAAAAGAAATCGCCAGCGGAACCTTTAAGCTGAAGGGCGCGTCTTTTTGCACCTGACTCAGCATAAAATCCAAAAGAAATTTGCCGTTTTCTTTTTTTACGCCGACCTGTGCAAGCTCTAACTGCGGCGCCCCGGTACGCTGCACCCACTGTTTGAAAAAGGCTTTGTAATCGTTTCCGGAAACCGCTTCAAAAGCGCTGCGTAAATCATCAAACGACGCTTTTTTGAATTTGTTGTCGCGGTAAAATTTTTGCACGGCCTTAACGAAATTCTTGTCGCCCACGTCTTCGCGCAGCATATCCCAGATCATCATACATTTGCCGTAGCCCACCGCTTCGGTGGCCGCGCTGTGCCGGGATAAAAATTTACTAAGCGGAAAATCGTTTTGCGGATTGACATAGTCGGTGTATTTTTGCAGCGTGGAACGACGGTAGGCGTCGCCCTGACCGCGCTGCTCTTTGATTAAATGATCGGCCATGTAAACGGTTAAGCCCTCGCACCAGTTGCCTTTGTCGAAATCCACATACACGCTGTTGCCCCACCAGTTGTGCAGTAATTCATGAGGGTAGGAAGAGTGCAGAATAAACGGAAAGCGGATGATTTGCGGCCCCAGTAAGGTGAACGAAGGCATGCCATAGCCGGTTTCCCAAAAATTTTCCACCAGGGCAAACTTCCAGAAGGGATACGGCCCGATGAGCTGGCGGTACATTTCCAGATACTGGCCGGTGGTTTCCAGATATTTGTTGGCCAGTCCCTCGTCTGGCGTGCGTAAAAAGGCCATCACATGCACATTGCCCACCTGCCGCTCGTACTCCGTAAATTTAGCGGCGATCAGGAAGATCTCTTCCATGGGTTCTTTGGAAAGCCAGCTGGTAATACGCCGGCCGTTTTTGATTTCGTGACGCGTGCGTTCGCCCTGACTGACCACATCCCAGCCCTGCGGCAAAGAAGCGTTTAAACGGAAGGCAACCAGGGCCTCGTCAAACCAGGGAATCCAGTCGCTGGAGCCGCCCAGATAGACGCCTTTGTCCGAGATAATCCCCGGCGATGTGCTGAAGCCGCGGGCGTACTCTTCAGAGATGGGTTTGACCTCGTTGTAGATTTTACCGGAAAACCGCAGCGCCACGCTGAATCTACCCTGAGGTTTGTTAGTAAATATCAGCTCGTACTTATTTTGCTTAATGCGATCGGCTACTTTCGGCGCTTCCATATCCATGCCTGTATCGCTGGCCTTCACTCCGCTTTGCAGTAAGCGGAGCTGAACATTTTTATCGGCGGAAGTCACTTTCAAATCTTTGTTTAGCATGAATATCCACTGCGCGGGACGGTAATCGGCCGGAAAAGTGATGGTGTCGGTAACCGTCAGCGCGTGTTCCTGCGGTTCAACGACGGCAGTAAGCCGATGGTTAATTAAGGACAAGGGCTGTTTTTTTTCATGTTTGGAACAAGCGGCCAAAAGTAACACAGCGAAAAGAACGAATAGAGTACGCATGGTAATTCTCCAACGTTTATGATTCCTTATGCGAATCCTCACAACAGGATTAGTAAAGATTTGTATGCCCCTTGCGAATCTTTCTGAGATTCGCAAGGTTTTTTCTTGCACTTTTCCCCTTAATATCGTTACGAACCATGAAACGGTTCGCAACCGTGTAAACCTTTCCCCGCCCCTCCACAGGAGGGGAGCTGTTGCCGGCAGCCATCACACGGTTTCCCCTCCACGGGAGGGGATTAAGGGGAGGGTCAAAACACCGCGTGTGAATTGCCTTTCCAAATTTTGTTTTTGCAAATCTTTAGCGAATTTGTAAAGATTCTTCCCCTGTTATCCGTTTTATTCTTAAACGAACCATGAAACGGTTCGCAACCGTGTAAACCTTTCCCCGCCCCTCCACAGGA
>CAZIBE010000104.1:9886-13300 GCA_964536685.1 uncultured Calditrichaceae bacterium
GGCAGCCATCACACGGTTTCCCCTCCACGGGAGGGGATTAAGGGGAGGGTCAAAATACCGCGTGTGAATTGCCTTTCTAAATTTTATGTTTGCGAACCCTCGCAGGATTCGTAAGGTTTGTCTGCATCCTCTGTTTCATTATCGTTACGAACCTATAAAAGGTTCGCAACGGGAGTGATTTACTACCGCACTACAATCTGTACGGGATTTTTAACGACCATGTATTTTTTAGCGGCGTTTTGCACATCCTGCAAGCGTACATTTTTCAGCGCATCCAGAAATTTCTGATCGTATTGAATATCATCATGAAAGTACAGCGACGTGGCCAGATAGTAGGCCTGATTAATACTGCTCAGACGGCGGAACATCATACGTCCCAAATACATATTAACGGATTTTTGCAGGTTCTCGGCCGTCACATCCTGCAGCATTTTCATATCAAAAAAGCCCGGATACTGGGGCACAAGCACTTCCACATTTTGCGGCCGCGTGCCCTGTTCAATGTAAAAGAGCGCCCGGTCTTTTACCATCTGAATTCCGGCGCTCATATGATAGGCCATGCCCTGTTTTTCGCGGATATCAAAAATAATTTTATCAGCCAGAATTAAGGACAACGCTTTAAGCGCCGCTTTGTCCTGCTCATTGATAGCGGTGCTGAAGCCCCAGAACAGATAGGACCGCTTACCGCCGCCCTGCTGGTCGATATTTACCGGCTGATTATGCAATTTCAATGTTTCTACAAAAGGCGCCGCTTCGCCCATGGGACGCGGCCCTTTAAATCCGGTAAACAACCGCCGCACTGAATCCGGCGCCGCTTTGGAAACCAGCGAGATAATCAGATTCCCCGGTATAAAATATTCTTTGGCAAAAGCTAACAGTTTTTCATAGGTCGGTTTATGCGGCGTCCCGCTAAAAGGCGGATTTTCATAAACCTGCTGCTCGTATATTTTTTTGAATAGTTTTTTCGCCGGGTCGCCGCCCATCATCATAGGATTGCCGTGGCTGAATTTAGCCAGCGCTTTTTGAAATTCTTTTTTTGTGGGCGTAAATCCGGCCATCTGTCGATTCAGATAGCTGATAACTCCGGGGATGTCATCGGCCAGCGCTTCCACGCGGATATAGCCGAAATCGGGATTCATATAGATATCATCCATAGGAAAGTACGGATTATCGTTAACTTTCAGGCTCAGCCCGAAACGGTTGCTGATTTTCTGATTTTCTTGTGATTTCATGCGCTGTCCGAAACAGTCATGTAATATTTTGGCGGCGTCTTTACCGAATTTGGCCTCTAACGGCGCTTTGTGCTTAAATAAATAGTGGATGGCCAGTAAATTGCTGGCTGTGTTTTGCCGGGCGATTACCGTCAGGCCGCTACTTTTGTTGGTAAATAGTATTGCCGCTGACAACGTTTTTTCAACAGCCGCACTTTTCTTTTTAGCGGGCATTTGCAGCACTACAACAGGTTGGCTTAGTGTTTTAAAAAAGCGTAGATTTTTAGCGACCGGTAAATAATCTTGCCCGGAATAGGATTCCAGAACCGCTTCAAAGCCTTTAACGGCAATATCATGCGCGTTAAAGATGCCGAACATGTGCGGCTTTTCGATGTTCTTCAAAAAGGAAGTACGCGCTTTGGCCGCTTCCGCTTCTACCACTTCTTTATCAAACTGGAAATTTTTAATGCTGCGCAATTCTTTTCGCAACTGTTCGATGAGCGGTAAATAATTTTCATTGGTATTTTTCAGTTTTAAGGTAGCCTGAATGTAATTATTCACCGGCGTCTGCCGCGTTTCGATGCGCACCGATTTAACCTGTCCGGCTAAAGTTTCTTGCAGTTTTTCGGCAATTTTAGCCAGTTTAATATCCACCAATTCAAAAAAAGCGGCTTTGTGCTGTCCCTCTAAATCAAAAAAACATTGCAGCAAGGCGTCTTTACCGTCATAAAAACGGTGGAATGCCTGCCCGGGTCGCGGCGCCTGCCAATGACTGCGATCGAAGCCAATGCTCCAATCGGATAAGTCGTCATGCAAAACCATACCCGGCGCTTCCTGACCGTAAATAGTTTTAATCATCTCCAGCATTTGCGCGCTGTCGAAATTGCCGATGACGCTCATCAGCATATTGTTGGGCACATAATTATTTTTATAGAATTTAAACACCTGATCGCGGTTCATGTGCTCGATGGTGGCGTAAGTGCCCAGCGTGGGCAGGGACAGAGCGTGTCCTTTGTACAAAACAGAAATCACATTGCGTTCCGCCTGCTCCCGTGGATCGGCCAGCGATTTGGAAATTTCTTCCAGCACAATACCTTTTTCTTTGCTGAACTTCTTTTCCGGTAAGGTGGAATGGAACAACATATCGGCCTGAATTTCCATGCCCTGACGGATGTTTTTCGCCGGGGTGACCATCATGAAATTGGTGTAGTATTCGGACGTGTTAGCATTGTTGTACCCGCCGATGCGATCCACATCGTCGTACAACTGTTTTTGCGTGCGCGTGGCGGTGCCGTTGAACAGCAGATGTTCCAGCATATGGCTCATGCCGGAAGTGGCAAAGGTTTCGTAGGCCGAGCCCACTTTAACCACCACATTTACGCCGACCATAGGCAACGCCGGATTCTCAATCAATAAGATCTGCATGCCGTTATCCAATTGATGAATGGACACGTTGTCGGGCAGATTTCTAACCGATAAAGAAGCGCGGGCATTTTGAGCCAGCAAATGGCCGGAGGCCGGGCCGATAAAAAATATCATAAAAAAGATAAACGCTGCGGAACGAAGGAATGTCATATTATTTCTCCCGGTTAGTAATAAACAAAATTGAAACAGAGACAATTTAAGGATTATCAGGCACAAATGCACAATAAACAAAAGTCTTTTGTTTTTTATGCGCATTCGGTTCTTTGTTTGAAATTTCCATAGTTTATTTCTCAGATTGTAAGTCCAGCGCGTCCGGGTCTTTCCCGGAGGGAGCAGTGGCCTCTCTCTTTAAAATAAGGGATGTGCCTTTATTTCCCGCCAAAGGCGTCGTCCAAAGGAGGCCGTTGGATGTTTGGGAACAGGTCGCGAGAAAGAGAAAGAATTTAGACTAAAGTAAATTTCAATGGGTTTGTACATAGCCATAAAAATTAACATCGTTTCCGTTTTTCTTGCTTAAATCAATCGTAACTAAAATTGTTTCGGCGTTGAGTTTCTTCTCCTTTTTCTGTATCTTCATCCGGCTATACTCCTTTCTTTTTTAAAAGCGATGTACTAAATTTAAAGAGCATGGCCTTTTCTTTTAAATCCTTGCTAAGCTTAAAGTAAAGATATGACGCCTAAGGCAGGGGAGAGCGCATTAAAAACCGGTAAATAAATTATCAGAGTTGAGTCTGCTCTAAAAACCAGTTTTTGTCATTTTCCCAACGGGACCACTTTC
>CAZIBE010000105.1:0-13143 GCA_964536685.1 uncultured Calditrichaceae bacterium
ACGGGCCTTTGTGACGTGTATAGGTACTTCTTCCGCTGTTGTGGTAGATTAGACGTTCTTCTACGTTTTGTGTTTGTCCAATGTAAAACCGGCCGTCTTTTTGGGATTGAAGGAGATACACATAGTACATACAACGCTCTCCTTATATAAAAAAAGCCTGCTTAATTAATTAAACAGGCTAAATGCACTCCCAAGGGGATTCGAACCCCTGTCGCCGCCGTGAAAGGGCGGTGTCCTAGGCCTCTAGACGATGGGAGCTTATTTTCTGCGGGTGAGTGATGGGACTTGAACCCACGACCTTCTGGGCCACAACCAGACGCTCTAACCAGCTGAGCTACACCCACCATAATCTCTTGTACGCCCTGGAGGATTCGAACCTCCGACCCACTGCTTAGAAGGCAGTTGCTCTATCCAACTGAGCTAAGGGCGCAACGTAGTCGGGGCGAGAGGATTTGAACCTCCGACCCCCTGCTCCCAAGGCAGGTGCGCTAACCGGACTGCGCTACGCCCCGCGACGGTCCCTCATTCTCCAGAGTCGTCAAATATAAATAGTATTATTCCTTATGTCAACATTAGATCAGGAGAAAAGAATCGTTTTATCTAAAAAAGTTAGCAACTTTCTCATGGCTTTCCCACGATGACTTAAGGATTTTTTCTCTTCCCTACTCAATTCGGCGTACGTTTTACCGATTTCCGGTAGATAAAAAAGAGGATCGTAGCCAAAGCCGGAAGACCCGACAAAATCTTCTAAAATAATGCCTTCTGTAATTCCGGTAAAGATTTTTTCATAATTGCGATCTTTATAGCATACCGTACAAACAAAACGCGCTTTACGTTGATCGCCGGAAAAGGGTTTCATTTTTTCCAATAGATATAAATTGTTTTGTAAGTCGCTGGCATCTTCTCCCGAAAAGCGCGAAGAATAAATTCCTGGAGCATTATTCAAAATGGGAACTTCTAATCCCGAATCGTCGGCAATGATTGGCATGCCGTAATGCTCAAAACAGACGTGCGCTTTTATCAGGGCATTCTCTCGAAAACTGTTGCCATTCTCCACAATTTCCGGAACAGTGTCAAAATCCGCTAAACTTTTTAAGGCAACCGGCCGATTGTACATAAATGGAAGTATCTCGGTTACTTTATGCGGATTTCCTGTAGCGACAAGGATTGTAAGCTGCATCATATTCCTTTAATACGGTTCGAATTGCCAATTAATATACAAGTGCGCTTATAAAGATAAAAGCAGGTTTAATCATGATCAAGAAATTAATTTTTGGAATGGTCTTTGTCCTGTTGATTATGATGGAAGTTGGCTACATTCATTACAAACTTTCAACAAAACTTCAGGCATTGGAAGACATCCAAAGACGGCAAACCTCTCAACTTTATCTGATGGAGAGAGCAACTGAGAAAACGATGTTCAAGGTAAACTATTTACATTACCGGTCCAAACAAAAGCAGTTGCAACAAAACAAGCTTCCGGGCATCTATCTTGCGGCTAATTAGCGATCACGTAAAATTTTGAATGAGCCGATGCCGGTATCGGCCTTGATAAGTAAGTAGGGCTGGTCTTTATCATAATTAAATGAAGTATACGTATCTTCCTCATCCTCCTCGGAATCTTCTATCCTCACCGAGCTTAAAAACGAATCGCTCACATGAACCTTGTAAGCAATCTCTTCATCCATGATAAATTTGGTGGCGGCAACGCCCATATCCACATCGACCGTAGCTTTGTGCCTTAACGGAGCGTTAAAATAAAAGATATAATCCCCCACGCCGCCGTCAAAAGTAAAGTGTTTAAAATTAGAGTTTAAAATATGTTTGATTACGATTTTACTAACGCCGGCCTCGATACCTAAGTTTTCCATCTCGATGGGATTTTGTTCGCTAAAATCGATAAAAGTATCGCTGGCGCCGGTGCTCACTTTAAGACTTGGAATTCTTAATCCGCCCAAATCAAACCTGCTTTTAGATGCGCCCATTTCGATGTTAAATGTAACCGGAATATCCGGAGAAAAATAAAGATACCAGATATTTTTTTTAATATCATCCAGATTATTGATATTGAAATTTTTCTCTTCCTTGTCTTTCTTCGAAAAATTCGGGGTGCTGATTTCCAAGGTCGCCCGGCCGTTATAAACAGAGTAATCAATGACGGGCTCTTTTTCAGAATAGCGCAACTTGCCCTTAAAGAGCATGTTTCTATGGCCCGGTTTTATATACAGCGTACCTGCAGCAAAAGATATTTTAACATTTAGCTGCCTTTGATCGCTCAGCTCAATTTCCCTTTTTACTACCCGCCGATTATCGCTGGGCAAAACCGGCTGAAGCAATCCGCTTATGATTAGTAGTGATATAATTTTAACCATCATTATTCATTCTAAAAAATTTGTTTTTTTAATGATTTTTTTAAGAGCTCTCTTGCCCGAAAAATTCGCGCCTTCACCGTGCCCAAAGGCAAATTGAGCAGAGTGGCAATCTCGTCGTAACTTTTTTCCTGCTGATGGCGCAATTGAATGACCTGACAATATTTCTCCGGCAATTGTTCAATAGCCTGTTTAATCATTTTCGTCTTTTCACTGTCAATCATTTCCTCAACGGCCGTTTTGCCGCTATCCGCATATTCGTGCTTGAACTCTTCGTTCTTGTAGCGGATTTGCTGCTCCATGGAATATGTCTTTAACTTGCGTTTACGGAAAAAATCGATGCAATTGTTGGTGGCAATCTTAAACAGCCAGGTCGAAAAGGCGTAAGCCTCATTAAATGACCCAAGCGACTGAAACGCTTTGATGAATGTTTCCTGAGTCAAATCTTCGGCTTCCTGCTTGTTGCGCACCATCCGAAACACAATATTAAAGACCGCATCTTTGTACAGCCGTATCAATTCGTCGTATGCCTTTTTTTCGCCCTGGACAGCCCGACGGACTAAATCAACATCATTTCGTTTCAAGAACGACCTTCAGTTTAGTTTACGAGGTAATTAAAAAAATGTTACAGTAATAAGCTAAAAATAAGAATTATACGGAACCAAACAAAAAAAATGTTGACATTACGTCTTCGGCAAGAGAGTGTAAAAATTAAAAAGAAAGTTTGATTTTAACCGCTAAAGCCTATTAAATTCCTTTAAACTCCAAAGTTCTGTTTTTCTGAAAATCAGCACAAGACTTAAATTAAATTTTTACTGAAAGATTTCTTATCCTTTGGTGACCACACTAAGAATGCCGGATTGTTTAAGTCTGTCTTAAAAGCGTAAAATTAAACAAGGAAGGAATTCAAAATGAAACAGGTTCTGCTATTGGGAGCCGGTTTTGTGGCCGGTCCGCTTGTACGCTATTTATTGGATGTTCCCGATGTTCAGTTGAAAATTGCCACACGAACGTTGAGCAAGGCGCAAAAACTGTTAGGAAGCCATCCGCGGGGCGTTGCTCAAACACTTAACGTGGAAGATGAACAAGCCCTCAAAGAGGCCGTTTCAGAAAGCGATTTGGTGATCAGCTTACTCCCCTGGATTCACCATCTTAAAGTTGCCCGCATGTGCCTGGCCTTAGAAAAAAACATGGTGACTACGTCCTATGTGAAACCGGAAATGAAGGCGCTGGATGAGGAAGTAAAGAAAAAGGGATTGTTGTTTTTAAATGAAATCGGCGTAGACCCGGGCATCGATCACATGGCGGCCATGCGCATTATTGATCGCGTAAAAAGCAACGGCGGAAAAATAGAGAGCTTTTATTCCTATTGCGGCGGTCTGCCCGCCCTGGAAAGCAACAACAATCCCTTAGGCTACAAATTTTCATGGAGTCCTGTGGGCGTGATGTTAGCCGCTCTAAGCGACGGACATTATCTGCAAGATGGCCGGGAAGTTGTAGTACCTTCGGAACAATTGTTCGAACATTACTGGCTGGTGGATGTTCCGGGCGCAGGCACATTTGAAGCTTACGTCAATCGCGATGCTTTCCCTTACATCGATTTGTACAACATACACGGCGTTAAATCCATGTACCGCGGCACACTACGTAATATCAGCCATTGCGAGTCGTGGAATTATTTCAAAAAGCTGGGGCTCTTTAATCAGGAAGAACAATTCGATTTTGGCAGCATCAGTCCGCGTCAGGTAATAGCTAAGCTGGCACACGGCGACGGCCGAAACATCGAAAAAAATATAGCCGACTATTTACACATCCCCGAATATTCCATCACCATTAAAAAGTTAAAATGGCTGGGCTTATTAAACGACGAATTGCTTCCGTTGCAAAAGGCTTCTGCTTTTGACATGTTCGCCTACGTCATGCAGAAAAAACTGATCTATGCGCCCGGTGAACGGGATTTACTGGTACAGCATCATGAATTTGTGGCCGGCTATGCCAATGGCAAGCGAGAGAAAATCACATCCACCATGGTCGATCTGGGCATTCCCGATGGCGAGACGTCCATGGCGCGTACGGTAAGCCTGCCTGCCGCCATTGCTTCCAGACTGATTTTACAAGGCAAGATACATCTTAACGGTGTACACATTCCGGTGTTGCCGGAGATTTATAATCCCGTGTTAGAAGAACTGGAAGGAATGAATATCAAATTGAAGGAACGGAAACAGGAAATTTAGTTGTATTTCAACATCTCGTTTTGCATTATTCATATGTAATGTGTTAAATTCCTGCTTGCCCGCATTTGCGGGCATTTTTTTCAAAAAAATGAATAACGAGAGGTGGTAGTATGAAAGCATTACTCATTCGGGCGGAAGATAAAAACATTTGGGAACGCCGGGCGACGATTATCCCTGATGACCTGAAGGATATTTTAAAGCAAACACAAGCAGCGGCCTATATAGAAAAATCAGATAAGCGCGTCTTTAAAGAGGAGGAATATGTGCAGGCCGGCGCGCAGATTACCGAAGGCATGGAAAAGGGTGATGTCATCTTTGGCGTAAAGGAAATCCCAACGGAAAAATTTTTAGACGAAAAAGTGTATCTGTACTTTTCGCACACCATCAAAGGCCAAAAAGACAACATGCCCATGCTGCAAAAAATCATCGACAGTGGTTCTACACTGATCGATTACGAAAAGATCACCGATGAACAGGGCCGGCGTCTGGTATTTTTTGGGCGCTATGCCGGAGACGCCGGCGCGCTGGATATTTTGTGGCTGATGGGCGAGTATTGGCAGGCTAAAGGAATTGACACGCCCTTTAAAGAATGCCGGCAAGCCAACCACTACCACTCCGTGGAAGAAGCTAAAGCCTTCCTTACCACTGTTGGCAAACAAATTAAGGACGACGGTCTGCCGCAGGAACTGGCGCCGCTGACCATCGGTGTTTTAGGCTACGGCAATGTATCGCAGGGCGCACAGCAGGTTTTTGATTGCCTGCCCACACAGCGCGTTGCCCCGGAAGAACTGGCCGCGTTAGTGAAAGGGAACAACTGGAACCGGCACACAGTGTACATAACCGTGTTTAAAGAAGAGCATCTGGTAAACCCAAAAAGCGGTCAGCCCTTTGAGTTGCAGGATTATTATCAGCATCCGGAAAAATATGAAGCACAGTTTGAAGAATATTTGCCCTATCTGTCGATTATCGTTAATGCAACCTATTGGACCAACCGTTATCCGCGCTTTGTAACCTGGGACGCTTTAAAAAGACTTTACCAGACTCAAAAAAATCCCAAACTTCAGGGTATTGCCGATATTACCTGCGATGTCAACGGTTCCATCGAATGCAATGTAAAGGCCACCGATTCCGGTATGCCGGCTTACCGCGTGCAGCCGTTGGGCAAAAGCATCGAAGACGGCCATAAGGGAGAGGGCATTGTATTATTGGCGGTTGACAACCTGCCGGCCGAATTACCGCGGGACGCTTCCACGTTTTTCAGCAAACAACTTAAGCCTTTCGTGCCCGGCATTCTGCAGGCCGATCTGAATAAAGACATAGATAATTCAGGCTTGCCGGATGAAATCAAACGGGCGGTTATTGTGTACAACGGCCGGCTGACGGACAATTTTAAGTACCTGAGCGACTATCTGAAACAGTAAGGTGGCTGTGACAAAAGAAAAAATCCGCGTAGTAGCCGCGCTTATCTTTTTGGATGATCGCCTTCTGATTACACGCCGCCCGGCGGATAGTCATTTGGGCGGCCTGTGGGAGTTCCCCGGCGGCAAAATCAAGAACGGCGAAACACAGCAAGAAGCCCTGGTGCGTGAAATCAAGGAAGAGCTGGATGCGGACATTCGCGTGCGTGATCTGTTTTGGCAGAATGTTTTTGAGTACGATATTAAAATAGTTGATATTGCTTTCTATTTTTGCGATTTACTCTGCAGCCGGAACGCCATTAAAACATTAGGCGTATCCGAGCTGGCCTGGGTAAAACGGGAAGAAATCAGGCAGTTTGATTTTCCCCCGGCCGATACCGCCCTAATCGAACGACTGATCAAACGGAATTGAAACAAAAAACGATCAAAGGGATTTTCTGTAAAATCCGAAAAACGTCCATAGCTGTCCTAAATAAATATAAATGGCTTAATTCCTGATGTTTCTGTAGAAGATGGCAACACAAATCAGGCATTTTCAAAAACAACCCTTATGCCTAAGTATGATTTTTATTTTTTTATGAATAGCCGCTATCTTTAGATAGTGGGTGATGAAATCCAAACAATAACGGGCTTTAGCCCTAAAATAGTAAATCCCGTTGCTGTGTTAGGCTAAAGCCTTAACACTTCTGTGACATTTACTGACCACTATCTAAAGATAGTGGCAATTAAAAAACATTATTTAGGACGGATGTGCTTTTGCGTAATATTTCATTTCAAGAGCGGCTTCGTCCGTTTTAGAAATGCCATGAAAGCCCACATAGCCAGTGATGGCTAAAAGCATAGCGACGATTAAAAACGAGCCAATAATTTTTTTACCGATTTTAATGTCTTTCAACGTCATATTAAACCCTTAAATTTTATTGGTACTTATATGTGCGTTTTTAAAATCATGCTGATTTTTATTTATTTATTGCTCTCCAAGCCTTCTTTTTTTGACTTCTTTTATGTCTTAATCTGCCCACACTTGCAATCTCCCTTTAGAACAACACGGACATTTGTTTGAATAGAAGAGTTTATTTGTCTAAATTATTTTTCTTGATTATTTAATAAGTGAGTCCACTTTAAAAAGGTGGTTGGAAAACGTTAAAACATTTTATTGAAATATTTTTCAGCATTTTAGCCTATGATTTTAATCGTGGGTTATCAGTTAGCTAAAATATACTATGAAACACTTTCTAACGGTTTCTGTAAAAAAATAGTTGGGTATCTTTTAGTTTTTAGAGTAAACTAACTTATAGATTTTTCATGTTTTTTAATAAAGGAGATTCACTATGAAAGTAGCCGTAGTTACCAATGACGGAGATTTTGTCAGCCAGCATTTTGGGCGTTCCCGCTATTACAAAATATATACGATCGAAGATAACGCTATTAAAGGCGCTGAATTGCGCGAGCGGGGCACCGGACATTTTGCCCAACAGCAATCCGGCGCACAGACTCATAATCATTCCACACAAGACGATCCTCAGGGACGACATGGTTACGGCGAAGAAGCGCGCGATAAACATGCCACTATGGCGGCTGAAATAGGCGATTGCCAGGTGCTCATCGCCGGCGGTATGGGCTCCGGCGCTTACGAACATTTTAAAGCGGCAGGCCTGGAGGTGATTCTCACCGACTACGCTTCTATCGAAGAAGCAGTTACTGCGCTGGTGGAAGGGAAAATTCGCAATTTGGTCGCCGAACGGACGGATTGATTTTAAAAGAATAGAACACGTATATGAGTGAAACAAAAACAAAACGAACTATGGGCTTATGGGCGGCTACTTCCATCGGTGTTGGCGGGATGGTGGGAGCCGGTATCTTTTCCATTTTAGGGGCAGCCTCCGAAATTGCCGGAAATGCGCTTTATATCTCCTTTATCGTTGCCGGGCTGGTTGCCCTGTTAAATACCTATTCCTATGCCAAGCTGGGCGTTGCCTATCCAACGGCCGGCGGTCCGGTGGAGTTTTTGATTCGGGGGTTCGGCAGCAATGTGCTCAGCGGAGGTCTGAATATACTTTTATGGGTTGGATATGTTTTTGCCTTGTCGCTGTATGCCCGCGCGTTCGGCGGATACGCTATGACCTTTATGCCAGCCGGGAGTTCCCATATTTGGATAAATGTGTGGGGAACGTTGATTGTATTACTATTTACAGTAGTTGAATTTATCGGCGCTAAAGCAGTGGCGGCCTTTGAATCGGTTAATGAAGTGATCAAAATATCCGTTTTGGCTCTGTTTGCCGTTATTGGTTATTTTTCGGTTAAACCGGAATTATTATCAACAACCCTGTGGCCGCATAGTTCAAATATCCTGTTCGCTGCTGCCTTAATTTTTATTGCTTATGAAGGATTCGGACTGATTACCAATACTGCCGAAGATTTGAAAAATCCGAAGGAAACTCTTCCCCGTGCGCTTTATCTAAGTGTAGTTCTCGTTATTCTGATCTATGTGACGGTTTCTATGAATGCGGTAGGGCATCTGCCTATTAAAGATATTATCTCGGCTCAGGATTATGCCCTGGCGCAAGCGGCCATACCTTTCCTTGGACGCGTTGGTTTTGTAATCATAGTATTGACTGCTTTGCTCTCAACAGCCTCGGCTATTAACGCGACTCTTTATGGAGGAACCAAAGTTAGCTATATGATAGCCCGTGACGGGGAACTGCCTAAAATATTCGAGCGTACCGTGTTCGGCCATGCGCGCGAAGGATTGTTCATTACCGCAGGATTTGTGATTCTTTCGTTAAATTTGTTGCCCTTAGACCGCATTGCCATGCTCGGCAGCGCCGTATTTTTAATTATTTACGGCTCAGTGAACGTAGCGCATCTGCGCGTTAATCAAAAAACAAAAGCAAACGCTGTTATCATCTGGATTGCCATTTTAGGCGATGCGCTTTCTGTGGTAGTTTTGGCCTTTTATACAGCGCATAAAGCGCCGCAAACGTTAATCGTACTCTTTTGTGTGCTAGTGTTTGCTTTTATTACGGAATATGTCTACCGAATATTTTCGCAACGTGAGTTAAAAATCAGACATATTAAAAGATCCTGATGGTTTTAAAGAAAGAAATAAATAGGGAAGAGCAATACTATGAAGTCAATATCAGAATTTTATTTTCCGGAGCCTTTTAAACACACCCATCCTCCGGTTCAGAATGTAAATGATCTATTAAACGAGCAGTTGACCTTTGGCCAGAGGACAGCGGATAGCCTGGCTCTTTTAATGGGGTCGTGGAAATTCATCATTATTCAATCGATTATTCTGACCTTTTGGGTAATTTTGAATTTAGTAGCCTGGTTTTATCACTGGGATCCCTATCCTTTTATTTTGATGAATTTGGTATTGTCGCTGCAGGCGGCTTATGCGGCGCCGATCATTATGATGAGCCAGAATCGTCAGGATATGCGGGATCGTCTTGAGGCACATAATGATTATACAATCAATAAAAAATCCGAAGAAGAGATTAAAGCATTGCTGGAACATACGGCAGTACAAAATGAAGCATTAAAAGAAATTCACCGCTTGTTACATGAATTGCGCCAATCGGCTCAAAAATAAGGGAACTTATTATTGTTTTTTCGTATATGATTTATTGCATTTTATGTCAACGGAAAACTTATTAAAGGAAAGGGAATACGAGTATGCGAGGCCTTGTTGTTTTATTTGTTTTGTCTTTATTTGTTTTAAGCTGTAACCAGCAAAACCTGAAATCCGGCATAGATAAAAAGAACTTCGATACCTCTGTGAGGCCTCAGGATGATTTTTACCGCTATGTGGACGGAGCCTGGTTGAAGCGCATCACGATTCCGGCGGATAAATCCAATTACGGCGCCTTTACCAAATTATATGATGAAAGCCGTAAAGCGCTGCGTGAAATTATTGAGGAAGCCGCCAAAGGCGAAAATCAGCCGGGTTCGGATAAACAAAAAGTCGGCGATTTCTACAACAGCTACATGGATTCCAGCAGATTGGAAACATTGGGTATTAAACCCATTGAATCTATTTTGCAAAAGATAAGCGTTGTACAGAATCATGCGCAATTGACCGCTGTAATGGCGGATTTGAAAAAAATCGGAGTGCAGGCTCCGTTCTCCATGTGGGTGGGGCAGGACGGTAAACATTCGGATCAATACATTCTCTATCTTAGCCAGTCCGGCTTGGGCTTGCCGGATCGTGATTACTATTTACGCGATAGTAAAAGATTCAATGATATCCGGCAGCAATATGTACAGTATATGCAAAAATTATTTAAACTCGCCGGACAGCCGAACGCCGACAAACGAGCCCGGCGCGTGTTGACCATGGAAACCAGCATTGCCCAAAAACAATGGTCGCGCGTGCAGAATCGCAACCGTGATAAAACATACAACCGTTATGCCGTACAGAAGTTAGAAAGTCTGACGCCCGATTTTGACTGGACGTCCTATCTTCATCAGGCCGGCGCCGATAAAGCGACTGATGTCATCGTGCGCCAACCGGATTATTTGACATCTTTTAACAAGCTGTTTAAACGTTTTTCTGTGGACGACTGGAAAACATATCTAACTTTAAAAACGCTAAGCCATTTTGCCGGCTATTTGAACCATGATTTTGTGCAGACCAGTTTTGATTTTTACGGCAAAACATTAAGCGGCACGCCGCAAATGCGTCCGCGCTGGAAACGGGGCGTCAGCGTTACCGAAGGCGCATTAGGCGAAGTATTGGGGCGCATCTATGTACAGAAGCATTTTAAGCCCGCGGCCAAAAAGCGCATGAAACAATTAGTCAACAACCTGATTGCCGCTTATGGCGAACGTCTTAAACAAGTAGACTGGATGAGCGAGCCGACCAAAAAAGAAGCCCTTAAAAAGCTCTCTAAATTTACGGCTAAAATCGGATACCCCGACAAATGGCGCGACTATTCCGGTTTGGAAGTCAAAAAGGACGATCTGGTGGGAAACATCATCCGCTCCGATCGTTTTGATTATGCGTACAATTTAAACAAATTAGGAAAACCGGTGGATCGCGGCGAGTGGGGCATGTATCCGCAAACGGTTAACGCCTATTATAATCCATCTATGAATGAAGTAGTCTTTCCGGCCGCCATTTTGCAGCCGCCGTTTTTTAATATGGAAGCGGATGAAGCCGTGAATTATGGCGGTATCGGCGCCGTTATCGGGCACGAGTTAACGCACGGTTTTGACGACCAGGGCAGCAAATCCGACGGCGACGGCAATCTGCGTAATTGGTGGACTAAAGAAGACCGTCGGCGGTTTGAAGGGCTAACGCAAAAGTTAGTGAAACAGTATTCTTCCTATGTGCCTATCGATACGCTGCATCTGAACGGTAAATTGACTTTGGGAGAGAATATCGCTGATTTGGGCGGTGTGACCATCGCCTACGAAGCGTATCACCGTTCTCTAAACGGCAAACCGGCGCCGGTCATTGACGGCTTATCCGGCGACCAGCGCTTTTTTATGGGTTGGGCTCAGGTGTGGAAACGCAAATACCGCGATAGCGAGCTGCGCCGGCGTATCTTTACCGATCCCCATTCGCCCAGTGAGTTTCGCGCCAACGGCGTTTTGATGAACTTCAGTCCGTTCTACAAGGCCTTTGATGTAAAACCGGGAGATAAAATGTACAAAGCGCCGGAGGAACGGATAGTCATTTGGTAACAATTTCAGTCCCTTTGCAGCGAAGGGACTGTTTTTTCTGTTTGGGGTAAAATATTTTTAGAAGATGGGATTGTCCGCCTTAAACACTAATTCTTAATCCTAAAGCAACCTTGCCAAACCTTATCAGGTTTAGTAAGGTTGAACGGTTTACACAAATTAATGCATAACCAATTTACTTTAGAGGAAGAATAAATTGGAAACAAATAAATTATTCTGGCAGGAAGAGTTTAAGGTGCGCGCCTACGAAGCCGGTCCCGATGGCCGGGTGACCATCCATTCGGTCTGTAATTATTTACAGGAAGCGGCCGCCAATCATGCCGTAGCCATGAAGGTGGCTATGGATACTTTAAAGGAACAAAATTTAACCTGGGTTTTATCGCGTTTGCATGTGCGCATGAACAGCTATCCCTTCTGGAATCAGGTGATTCGCATCGAAACCTGGCCGGCAATTAAGCAAAAATTGCATGCTATTCGTGATTTCCGTTTGATGTCAGGCGAAAAAGAAATCGGAACAGCCAGCAGTTCCTGGATGATGATTGACCTAAAACGCCGCCGGGCGGTACCCATCCCCGGTTTTATGGATAAACTACAGAACACCGAACGAGGACGCACGCTGGAGGATCCCTTCGACAGTCTGCCGGTTGTAGACGAAACAAGCGCTGTGCAATCCCGTAAATTTTTTATTCGCATGGCCGATTTGGATATGAATCAACATGTTAACAGTGTACACTATTTATCGTGGGCGCTGGAAACCGTACCAGCGGAAATATGGCAAAGAGCTTTTATCCGGGATGTAGAGATCAACTACCGTTCGGAGTGCCGTTACGGCGATGTGGTTGTTTCCCGCAGCCAGGTTAAAGAAGATGACGGACAAAACCACATCGTAATCATTCATCAGCTTTTCAGGGAAACCGACGAACGGGAAGTATCACGCATTGTAAGCACTTGGCGCCGCAAATAGTTTTGCTCTGCGGCTGAAAAAAAATTAAATTTGCCCTGCATTTGCGAGGATGGCGGAATTGGCAGACGCGCCAGACTTAGGATCTGGTGCCTTCGGGCGTGGGAGTTCAAATCTCCCTCCTCGTACACAACGGCAGGACTGCATTGTCCTGCCGTTTTTTTTTAAGCAAGCAGCCCTATTCATTTAATGAGTCTGCTCTAAAAACCAGTTTTTGTCATTTAGAATCCCGATTCATCGGGATGAGAAATCTTATATCCTAAATAAAAACAATAGATTTCTCGTCGCCTTGCTCCTCGCGGCAAAGGCCGTCCCGTTTTCCGCCACGGAGTGATCTCTACGGGAAAGGAACCACTTCGTGGTGGGAAAATGAAAGTGAGAGACCTTTTTAGAGTGAACTCTTTAATGTAATTAACAGCACAGCTGTCCTAAATAAATACAAATGAATTAATTCATGTTGTTTCTATTGAAGA
>CAZIBE010000106.1:0-12830 GCA_964536685.1 uncultured Calditrichaceae bacterium
CACTTCGTGGTGGGAAAATGACAGTGAGAGACCTTTTTAGAGTGAACTCATTAATAAAAATGGAACATATATGAATCCGCGATGATGGATTTTTTCAAAGGTTTCTAAGAATATTATTTTGCCAGCAGAACCGGTTTCTGGGACCTGCGCATAACATCCACCGTGGTGCTGCCCAAAATTGCCTCACGTAAACGGGAATGGCCGTAACTGCCGATGATGGTCAAGGCCGAATCGGCCAGTTCGCGGCGGAAATTCACTAAAACTTCAGCGGCGTCGCCTTTTTCCAGATGCAGTTTAAAGGGAATTCCGTAAGGCTGCAGATAGTGAGCCGCTTCATCAAGAACGGCCTGGCCTTCCTCTTCAGAATCAGAGACGGTTATGATATGCAGCTCCTTTTTCATGTGGGAGGCAATAAAAGCGGACATCTGTAAAGCGCGGACGGCATATTTGCTGGCGTCGTAGCCGCAATGAATGTGTTCCACGGATACAAAAGTTTTATCTACTAGCAGGCAGGAAGTGTTAATCTGCCGCGTCACCGCTTCCACCGTAGCCCCCAATAATTTGTTGCGCCAGCGTTCATATTCGCCGCGCACACCTAATACAACTAAATCGCTGGTACGACCGGCCTGACAAATTTCATCCACCGGAATGCCAGACATCTTGTGCAACGAATAGGGAATCTGTGTATTTTTAAATATGTTGTCGGCTTTTTCCAGAATGCGATCGGCCTTTTCCTCCTGTATGCGCTGTGATTCCTCCTGAAATTCAGACGAAGGCACCACCGGCACAAAGCTATCCGTTCCGGCAGCCATATTCCACTCGTAGAGGCGAATATCCACAACCGTTAAAATACGCAGAGCTGCCTGAAATTCCCCAGCCAGATACTTGCCGTATTCCAAAACGGATT
Source organism: uncultured Calditrichaceae bacterium (assembly GCA_964536685.1). Lineage (GTDB taxonomy): Bacteria > Calditrichota > Calditrichia > Calditrichales > Calditrichaceae > CAZIBE01. The sequence continues at coordinate 908 of CAZIBE010000106.1, forward strand.
CGGTATAAGTAGAGCCGTCGACAGGTAATAAAATGGATTTAATCATTGCTGCGCTCTCCCCTTTAATAGTCCTCTATAGAATGCAACTTAAAATTTTCATCTTTGTTTCTTACCATGCCAAAAATATACAGGATTGTGTTGAACTGTGTGATTCAGCATGTAGATCTTTATATAGAATTTTACACCCAATCTTCTTCCTTTGATCGGCGCGTCATCAAATCCAGCATGGCCTGATGCGGAGATTTTCCTTCGAACAGTGTGAGGTAAATCTGCTCGGTGATGGGCATTTCCACCTGTTTGATTTTTGCCAGCTCATAGGCCGAAACGGTGGTTTTAACGCCCTCGGCAACCATGACCATTTCGTCTAAAATCTCCTGCAGTTTGCGTCCCTTACCAATCTCTTCGCCCACATGACGGTTACGGGAATGTCGGCTCATACAAGTTACGATTAAATCTCCCATACCGGACAAACCGGCGAAGGTATTCGGCTGTGCGCCCAAGGCCACGCCCATACGGTTCATTTCCACCAGTCCGCGCGTCATCAGCGCCGCCTTAGTATTATCGCCAAAGCCGGCGCCGTCGCAAATACCGGCCGCCAGGGCAATGATGTTTTTCAGGGCGCCGCCCAATTCCACACCAATGATATCTTCGCTGGCATAAAGACGTAAAAAAGGCGTCATAAATACCTGCTGTACAAAGCGCGCCGTTTCCAGTTTTGCGGATGCCGCAACAATAGCCGTGGGAACGCGGCGTGACACTTCTTCGGCATGGCTGGGGCCGGAGAGCACAGCAATTCGCTCCTTATCTATTCCGCCCACTTCATGAATCACTTCGCTTATGCGCATATAGGTTTTATTTTCAATACCTTTGGAAACTGTCACCCAAATCACATCATCGGACTTTAACGCTTTTTTAACCGACGGAATCACCTTGCGCGTCACTTGCGAAGGCACGGCATTGACAATCAGCTTGGTATCCTGCAGCGCTTCCTGCAAATCCATGGTGAATTTGATTCCCGGCGGAAGCTTAACGCCGGGAAGATAGCGGCTGTTCTCCTGTTTTTCACGGACGTCGTCAATAGTTTCCCGCTCGATGGTCCACAATGAAACCTGATGATGATTTTCATGCAATACCATGGCCAAAGCCGTACCCCAGCTGCCCGCGCCAATAACGGTTACCTTCATAAAGCAATTCCTCCCCTTATTTTTCTTTCGAATTAAAACTCACACGATTTTCATTCCCGGCCAGAAGACGTTTAATATTTTCGCGATGAGCATACCAAATAAGCGCCACAACCACCACACTAAGATAAAACAGTATATCGGGAATCTGCTGCGCCAAAACGAATTTTTGCAGAGTCATGACAATTAAAAAGGTCAAGGCCGCTAACAACGACCCCAAAGAAACATACTTACTAACGGCTACAATAACAATAAATACCAGCAAGGCAATCAGCAGCGGCACAGGCGCTAAAGCTAAAAATACGCCGGCGGAAGTTCCTACGCCTTTGCCTCCTTTAAATCCGGCGAAAATAGTCCAGATATGACCGGCGATGGCGGCGATAGCCGCTAATATTTGCAGATAAATAAGCGTATCGATTTGCGGATGCAAGGCCGGCGCAATCCAAAAGACCGGCACAAAGCCTTTGAACATATCGACGAGCAGCACAACTAACGCGGCCTTCCAGCCCAGTGTGCGCAGCACGTTGGTGGCGCCGGCGTTGCCGCTGCCGTAATCGCGAATATCGATCTTCTTTAACAGTTTTCCGGCGATGATGGCCGTAGGGAATGAGCCAAACAGATAGGCGATAAGCAAAATCAATAGGACATCTAACATGTGCGCTCCTGAATGTGAAAAGATTAAAAGTAATACGATGACCAATAATTAAAGGAAAAGCAAGCTAACAATCAAGTATTTTCTGAAGCCAGCAAGTAGAATTCCAACTGTTGGCGGTAAATTTCGCGCAACTGAATAAAAAAGTTGACGGCCAGTTCCTGCTTGTAATCGGGATAGGTCCAGGGCTGCGATCGAAAGGTTTTTTGGCTGTAGAACAGATGCAAATCGCCAAAGATGCCCTGTCCTAAATAGAGGCGATGGCTGTAATCTTTGGTGGTAGCCAGTACTACTTTGGCTAAGGTTAAATAGCCGGGGTCCATATTGAACTGACGCCGGCCGCCGGACATGAACTCAGCCTCGAAAGCGTTGGCCTGCAACTTCAACTGCGGCAAAAAATCCTGCGGTTGCAATTGCTCAAAAGAGATAAAAAGTTTTTTAAGCCCTGTGCCCATTTCCGGCTGGTAGTAATTGGTGAAGGCGCTGAAATCGTAAATTTCCGAGCGCAAATCAAGCGCGCCGAAACGGCGTTCAATCTGATCAATCATGTCCTGCACATCCACTTGCGGTTGAAAGGTAAAGCCGCAAAAAAACTTGGCCGGCAGCGTTGTTTTTATTATGCCCATAGCTTGATTTGATGTGTTTTAATATTGAAAATTACTTAAAGTTTGGATAATCAAAATCAAAGCGCCGTTTAAAATACCAGCGCGTGATGTAAAATCCGGCGACCATCAACAAAAGATAAACCGGCCATTTTAAACAAACCACCGCCGCAAAAAAGAAGATGGTGAATTTGGTGGTACGAACGGCGCCGGCCATATCTTTTTTCCACAACGTCAGCACAAAAAAAGGCGCCGATAAAGCATCGATGACCAGCGCGGTCATATCGTTCAGTAAGCCTGCGGAGACAAAACTAAACAAATACAGAAAAAAGGCAAAAAATAATATGGCCGGCAAGGAGTACTTCACCGATAACGTGTGTTTTTTTGTGGCCAGATCGCCGTCGATATCGGGTAAAGTGGTGTACAGGTACAAGGCCGTATTTAACAAAACATAGGGCAGCGCCTCCGTAAGCGCGCTCCAGTTTAGCGGGAAAAAGGCCGCCCAGCCCAGGGCAAAGGCCAGCCAGCCCATCAGCGAATTGGCCAGCAAACTGCGCCAGGGATAATTCTTCATTTCGAAGGGTTTAAAATTGTACAAGTAGCCGGTAAGTATATTAAATGCGGCCACTAAGATCCCCAATTGGAACGAAAGGTAAAAAGCCGCCGCCGTTGAGCCGGTGATAAGCAGAGCCGCTTCTAACCAGGCCGCCCATAAAGGAATATGCCCTTCGGAGATGATAAATAGTTTTTTGTTTTGCCGGTCGCTTTCCCTGTCCTGCAATTGGTTCAGTAAAAAACTGCCGCCCATGGCCGCGGCAAATATGGCAAACAGGATAAGGATTTGTCCGTTGTCAATTGTTGCCCAATGCGCCGGTGTAAACAACAAACGATCTTTTTGAGCGATAAAATAGCCGGCTAACAGCGTAGACCAGCCGGGGAAAAACAGCATAGGCCGCAGCACAAAAATATAATCGAACAATTTAAGAAACGGTGAACGCGTTTTGGCCATGGAAAAGGAAATATCCTGCTTAAGTTTCTGCTCAATTCATTTAGAAATAAAGCTATGAAATTTTATAGAAAGATACCAATCAGGCAGAAGATATTTTAAAATTACATCCGTCCTAAATAATGTTTTTTAATTGCCACTATCTTTAGATAGTGGTCAGAAAATGTCACAAAAGTGTTAAGGCTTTAGCCTAACACTGCAACGGGAGTTACTATTTTAGGGCTAAAGCCCGTTATTGTTTGGGTTTCATCACCCACTATCTAAAGATAGCGGCTATTCATAAAAAAATAAAAATCATACATAGGCATAAGGGCTGTTTTTTAATGCCTGATATGTGTTGCTATCTTCAACAGAAACAACATGAATTAATCCATTTATATGTATTTAGGACAGCTTTGATTTAAAATATTTAATCACCGGAAACAATGTCATAGTAACTACTAAATCTATCATCACGGTTTTGCACCACGATGGTTACAAAAACACCAACCCAACTGAGAATAATCGTACCCTTTTAGACGAATAGAACGCCGATGATGTATATTTGGATTATAATAAGACACGCTACTCCCCGCCATAAGACAATTTCATTTTTTACTACCTAAGTAGATCCAGCGGGGGCTCTGGACTTCTTGCGGTGTTGCCGAACCTCGTTGCCTGAAACGACGCACTGCCTGCAGAGGCCACCATTCCTTCTTTTAGATGCGGCAGACGCTCATAACCGGCAAATTTGCGGATGTTTACACCACGCACATGCTCAATTTCGCCAGAAGCGTTTTGCGCACGCCAATCAAAATCGATTACAAGAGAATCGTCTTCGGTATTCACGCGGATTATTGTAGCCTCACCCTGCTGCTTTACCGAGAAATAGTGCAAATGGGTATCACCTCCGGGTATAAAGCGGCAAACGCTCACAATGTTGGCCATCAACGCAAAGCAAACTAATAGAACGGCATATTTGGCTATCTGTGTTTTCATTGAATCCGGATATGGTTGGATAACACCCACAGCCGTCCCTTGCGGTAGACTTCCACACGGAAAATACCTTTTTGTTCCACCGGAAAGTCCATCTTATCGCCTCGTTTAACCGTGGCCTTCTGTCCGTTGCGTATCAGGGCAACTTCCGCTTCAGCGGGCAATGCAACGCGCAGCATGGTTTCTTTTTTAAGGGGCAACGTCTCGCCCATTTCGGCGCGGGCGTCTTTATTTTCCGCCCAAAAGCGGAAAACATCGGCCTTACCCAGGTAGTCATGGGCAATATAACTGCGTCCCTCCCGCAGAGGCCGGTAAATTACCTGCAGCGCGTCGGCGGCATTGCCGCCGGGCTGAATTACTTTTTCGCTTAACACGTGCGTGCGGATGGTTCGAAAGGAGACTTTGTAATGAAATATTTTTTTAGGAATAAAACCCCACAGTTTATGCACATGACCGTGGGCGTCCACACCGCCGATGGCCGGCACTTTGCGCTTCAGGTTCAATTCATCCCAACGTTCAAGCGTCTCTTTTTTAGGGGCCACAATGGAACGACGCGGATGTAGCGCCCGCAGGTACTTGTTTTTATGCGTTAAGCCTTCCATCCACTCGGACATGTGGTTCCAGATTTCGATGCCGTCAAAACAATCGGAATCCCACTGGGTCCACGGATAGGGCGGATACTCCGGCATGCTGGCCCGCTTTTCATTGGGATGAGCGATAAATCCAAACCCGCCCTGCTGGCGTACGCGGCAGAGATATTCTTCCGCCGGTAACGGAAATTCCAACGGTTGGTGAATATTAAAAGCTAAGTAATGGTTTTTGTCGTCGGCGTCGTTGATCTCGCAGCCCACGCCCACCAACAGGTTACCGTACCAGCCTTCCATGCCGTCCGCCTGACCTTGCAACGTGTTGTGGTCGGTAATTAGCATAAAATCCACATCCAGTTCAGCGGCGATGGCGGCGATTTGCGGAATGGATTTAGCCCCGTCGCTGTAAGTTGAATGCACGTGTATCAATCCGCTGTAATGATGCAAAAACGCTGTGTTATCCTGCAAACCTACTCCTCAATTGGTAAGATAGCGCAAAGCCTGATTACCAAATCCGACGTTTTTCTTTTCCCTTTACTAATGATTTCTATTTCGGAAAGAATGGATGTTACTTTATGAGCAAAATAAAATAGCCCGCTAGAATACCCACACCGTCCGCAGCCAAATCTTTCCACGAAGCGTCGTGTCCCGCATGGAAATAATCCCACGCCTCTTTGCCGGCTCCCAAAGTAAACGTAAAGGATATGCCAACGGTCCGGACGCGCGTTTCGTTTGTATGTACAAAACGCTGATAGGCGCGGCTGGTTCCAATAGTGAGTATCATGCTGCCTAACAGATGCTGCCCTTTATCGGCGCTCAGCCAGCGATCGGCCGGCTTTTCAGGTACAGTTGGCAGGCTGTCCTGTCGTACTGAATCATATTCGCCGCCGGCGCCCGAAGCCGCTGCCGCCGCTCCGATAGTCAGCAAAAGAAAGAAACATACACCTATTGATTTAAAAACGTACATTAAGGGTAACCACCAGTTTTTTGCCCTCCATTGCCGGCAGCAGCGTCAGCTTCATGGCTTCGTCAAATTTGTACAGATAGGCGCCGGTGTACGCGTCGGCCATGGTGATCAGATAGGCCAGCCCGAAATACCAGCTAAAGCGCGAGCGCTGGTCGCGGTCGCCGGTAGCGTGCGATTGCCGGAAGGCCACATCGTATTTACGGATTTGGTAAATAAAAAATCCATCAACGGCAAAATAGGCCGCCGCTTTCCAGTAATTACCGGTGTAAACCTGTCCCCAACCCGGTAAAATAGCCGAACGCAGTACCGCGCCCCAGGGTGATTTTAAAGGACGGTCGTCTAACAATCCGCCCCGCCAGCCCGTGGGATGTTTGTAGAGAGCAGCATAAGTGACATCCATTAAATTCAGGACATACAGGCCGGCAGTGATTTCCAGATTGGCGTACAGTAATTTTTTGTGACCGTCCGTGCGGTATTTTTGGTAGTAATACAGATGAAACAACGTGCGATAGGCAAACACAGCGGAAGTAGAATAGAGCGCGGCCGCCGGCAACAGTCGCTCCTGATAAATCTGTCCCCAGCCGGGAACCAGCGCTGAGCGCAGCAAGGCGCCTTTAAACGAGGGCCCGGCAGAAGAATCGTGAACAACCGGCGCCTCTTGCGCCTGAACCGTTTGCAGCAGAAAAAACAGGACGATTAATCCAAAATAAAGAAAAAATCGCCTTCGGCAACCGCTATCCCCTTTAAAATATGAAAAAATCTGTTTGTACTTCAAAGGCTCATCTTTATTTTTAAATAGGTGAAGCAATCCGCATCAACAAATAATTTCCAGGGCCGAGGGCACCAGTTCAACCTGCAACTCATGCAAATGCAGATCGACTAATTCCCCGTCGGCATGCAGTGCAAATCCTTTGTCTGAGCTTATTTGCAATTTATTCGTACGTAAAATATCTACGCGCGGATCGTCTTTATGTTTTCCACTGTACACTTTAATCAGATTTTTCAGAATCGATGCTGTCGGCATATTCTGAATCAGGCACACATCCAATACTCCGTCGTCGATGCGGGCATCCGGCGTTAATTTAAAGCCTCCTCCCATGGAGCCGCCGTTGCCTACGCTGATCATAAAGTAATCATTGCGCAACGTCTGCCCGTTCATTTTTATGGTAAGAGGATTCGGCCTGTAAGAGATTAAAGTACGGAGCACCGAATACAAATACATGGCGTTGCCGCGCAAATAACGAACATTTAGCGATGTCTGTACCGTCCAGGCGTCAAAGCCGATTCCCAGACCGTTGTGAAAATAGCGGTCGTTGGCCTTGCCCACATCGATGCGCCGCACCTTACCGTTTAGCACCTTCTTAAGCGCCAGATCCAGGCCAAAAGGAATATCCGTGGAGCGGACGAAGTCGTTGCCGCTGCCCACAGGAATCAGTCCGATAGTTACCTTTTTCCCGAAAACACCGTTAAGCACTTCATTAAACGTACCGTCTCCGCCGACGACCACGACCACCGGAAATTTTCCCGTGGCCCGATCGGCTAACTCCGCGGCATGCCAGGGCCCCTGCGTCTGTTCCATTTTAAAATCCAGCCGGCGGCGTTTTAAGCGTTCTATTAATTTTTGGGCAATATTGCGCGCCCGCCCGCGACCGGACACCGGATTTACAATAAAGTAGTAACTGTCCAAAATCTATCTTAACCCTGCACGGCGATGCAGTCGACTTCGATTAGAACGTCTTTGGGCAGCCGGCTCACTTCTACCGTGGAACGCGCCGGCAGCGCCTTTCCGAAGTACTGGGAATAAACGGCGTTCACATCGGCAAAGTCAGTTAGGTCTTTTAAAAAAATAGTTGTTTTAACAACGTGATCCAGAGAGCTACCGGCTGCCTGCAAAACGGCGCTTAAATTTTCAAAAACCTTTTTGGCCTGCGCATGGACATTTCCGCTAATTAATTCATTGCTTTTGGCGTCAATGGCGATCTGCCCGGATGTGAAGATCAAGCCGTTGGTTTTAATAGCCTGCGAATAGGGCCCGATGGGCTTGGGCGCCTGCTCTGAAGTTACGATTTCAACAGACATGTTTTCCTCCTTTAATTGAATAGTTATCAAGATAGGTATCGCTGAAATTTATGTCAAGCTCGTACTTCATATCCGCCTATTAAAATGTGCAACGTGAAACGAAAAAAGATTTCATTAGTCAATTAATTAATAAGCAAAACCTTAGGTGCATTTTTATAAAAAAAGCAAAAAAAAATATTCATTACTTTGCTTGCTTTTTAATGAAAGAATATTAAACTATAACAGAGGCAAAAAGCTGATTGTGGGTAAAGTGTGGAAAACTGTCAGCTATTCACAATTCCCAAATTAAAAACGACCTTGCTATTGCGGGACATCCTCCCCTGCAGGTCCCTTAAATAAAATATTTTTAATAAGTTAAATACAATTAAATTAACTATCGGAGCGTATTTTAAATTATCCATAATTCACTATTTGTGTTAAAGTTAAGACAAATTTATTGTGGATAAGCTGAATTCCCGGAGAGCATCTAACTATGTCAACAAACCTTGCAGAGACGCTATCTTCACCATCATCTTTGTGGGAACGTATTCAGGAAATTATCAAGGAACACATCAATATTCGCAGCTACAATACCTGGTTTGCACCGACTAAGGCCAAGACCATTGCCGAGGACTATATTGAGATAGCTGTTCCCAACCGTTTCTTTTGTGAATGGATTGACAACCACTATGCGGATCTAATTCACAATGCCATCACCCAAACACTGGGAGAACCCAAAAAAATAAAATATACCATCCAAAATGAACAGACTCCGGGATCGCCTTATAGCCATACCGATTGGGTAGCGCAACAATCGCCCGCCGTGCCATCGCAGGCGGTCATCGATTCTCCCTTTTACACAAGAATCAACGATCGCTATACCTTCGAGAATTACATCGTTGGCGACAGTAATAATTTTGCTTACGCTGCCGCCAGAGCCATCGCCGATTCTCCGAGTAAAACCAGCTACAATCCGCTGATCATTTACGGCGGAACCGGCTTGGGAAAGACCCATTTAATCCAGGCTATCGGCAATTATGCCATTAAAAAATTCCCCGGGACAAAAGTGCACTACACTTCCAGCGAAACTTTTACCTCGCATTTCATCAACGCCATTCAGCAGAACCGTGTGGCCGATTTTTCTGCCTATTACCGTTCCTGTGATATTTTACTGTTAGACGATATTCACTTTTTCTCCAACAAGGGCAAAACGCAGGAAGAATTCTTTCATACATTTAACGACTTGCACCAGAACGGCAAACAGATCATTCTCACCTCCGACCGCCCAATCAATGAATTGGAAGCGCTGGAAGAACGTTTGATTTCCCGTTTTAAATGGGGTCTGATCGTCGATATTCAACCGCCCGATTTTGAAACGCGGCTGGCCATTTTGCGCAATAAATGCGAAGAGAATAATCTGGCCATTCCCGGCGATGTACTGGAATATCTGGCTGTTAATTTAATGGATAACGTACGCGAACTGGAAGGCGCGCTTACTAAAATCATGGCTCAGGTAACATTCACCGCCGCAGAACCGACTTTAGATTTGGCGCGTAATATTGTTTCGGAAATATCGCGTCCGGACCAGTCCGTGCTGACCATCGAAGCCATCATGGAGTACACGGCCAAAGTGTACGATATACCCGTGGATCAACTGCGCGCAAAAACGCGAAAAAAGGAAATCGTGCGTGCCCGGCAAATCGCCATGTATTTGGCCAAGCAGCTTACCAGACATTCGCTGATTACTATTGGTCTGCATTTTGGCGGACGCGATCATTCCACAGTCATTCACGGGCTTTCTATCGTGGAAAAACGTCTGCAGGAAGACGCTATTTTCCGTAATCAGTTAGAATCCATTAAACGCCACCTGGAATACAATCAGTAACAATCTCCGCTTTCACGCATTTGTTTGAGTAAAACCAGATTTTGTGAAAATTTTTCATCTCCGCCCGGTATTTCCAAGATGCCGGGCGTTTTTTGCAGACGTTCATCACTGATGATACGCTTAAAACCCTGCAAGCCGATGTACCCTTCGCCGATGGCCGCATGACGATCTTTGCGGCTGCCCGCTGCATGAACGGAATCATTTAGATGCCAGGCCAACAGTTTTTCCTGCCCGATTACTTCCGCAGCGCTGCGCATAAAACTTTGCCAGCCCTGTTCCGTGGCGATATCATATCCGGCGGCAAACACATGGCAGGTGTCTACGCAAACCGCCAAACGATCCGCCGGCCTCGTCCGGTTAATAATATCGCGCAGATGTTCCAGACGGTAACCTAAATTAGCGCCCTGCCCGGCCGTGGTTTCCAGCAGAATTTTTACGCGGTATTCTTGCTGTAAAACTCCGTTTAATGTATCGGCCACGGCAGCGACGCCCCAATCTTCTCCCAGACCTCCGTGAGAGCCCGGATGAATGACCAGATATTCAATACCCAAACTATCGCAGCGCGCCAACTCTTCGGTTAACGCCCGACGCGAACGCTGCAGCTTTTCCTCCTCCTGAGCGCATAGATTGATTAAATAAGAAGCGTGCGAAACCAGCGGAACATGGCTGTAGCCGCCCTGTCTGCGAGCTTCGGTAAAGGCAGCCGCCTGCTGTGCGCTGTACGTAACCGATTTCCACTGCCGTTGATTTTGCGTGAAAATCTGGAAGCATTCCGCTCCTAAAGCCTGCGCACGCAGCGGCACCTTTTCCACACCGCCGGCAATAGAAACATGACAACCGAAAATCATGATATCATCCTCGTAATTTTGATGAGACTGCGGTGATAATTATTGATTGAACTCCATGACGGATACCGTTTGATTATTTACCTTTTTCAGCTTACAATTTCACGCTAAAATGCTTTAAACAAAATCCATTATATAAAAGCCTGGCCAGAATTTAGTTGTTGTTTGCCCAAAACAATATTTTCGGAATAGCGGCGGTGGAAAAAGCTGTTGCGTCCTATATCCCGGGGGGACAATCACATAAAATCCTTTGCGTATCGAAACGATCTATCCTTCTTGTGATAAGCGGTATATGCTCTTTTTGAGCGCGTCTTCGGCAACGGGAAAAGCCTGCTTCATTTCTTGCAGGGAAAAGCTGTAACGGCCCTGTGACTGTAGCTCGTGAATTTTATTGAGTAAATAATTGTACTTTTTTTTTATATTCCCGCACTAATGCAAGTTATTATTAACAATAATAACCACAATTCATCCATGATCGCAAACATTTTCTATTACGGTTTTGATTTAAATCAACGTCAATGATGTGCTTTTGCGGGGATGCTCACTCACCCGCACGGTTAGGGTATAATGGGCAAAAGATCGCACTGTAGTTAACAATATAATTTTTCACATCCGTCCTAAATACACACTTGTCCAAAATTGATTTTCAGAAACAATGAAATCGGCAAAAACGCTAACCCATCCCCTTTACTTCCCCTTCCCTAATACATGAGGGAAGGGGATAGGGGTTGGGTCAAAAATAGGGCTGAGCTATAAATACTATTTAATATGAATGACCAGTTAAATAAAATTTTAGAAATATTGGGCTATCACGTAAGTGATCCCTTTGGGAAAGCCCATCAACATTTGATTAATTTGGGTCCACTATCTAAAGATAGTGGCAATTCAGTAAAAATTTCTACTAAAATAGCTGAATTGCCCCGGGCTTTAGCTCGGGGTTTAATAAAATAACAAAACAATATGGGCTTTAGCCACACTTGTCCAAAATAGATTTTCAGAAACAGTGAAATCGGCAAAAACGCTAGCCCTTCCCCTTTAGTTCCCCTTCCCTAATACATTAGGGAAGGGGATAGGGGTTGGGTCAAAAATAGGGCTGAGCTATAAATACTATTTAATATGAATGACCAGTTAAATAAAATTTTAGAAATATTGGGCTATCACGTAA
>CAZIBE010000107.1:0-12597 GCA_964536685.1 uncultured Calditrichaceae bacterium
TGCCCCTATACTCGCTTAGCAGGCGAGCGCCTTCAGCCAGCTCGGCCACCTCTCCGAAAAAAATCATATTTTTTAAATTAGGGCGGAGGATGAGGGACTCGAACCCCCAAGTCCTTTCGGACGGCGGTTTTCAAGACCGCTGACTTACCAGTTAGCCTAATCCTCCAGAAAGTACTTTAACGCTGTTAAAAAAGCGCCGGATACCGGGGGCGGTTTTTCCCGAGGAAATCCCCTTTGGGATTCCGAAGGAACGCCTTTGTCCCGATACTCGGGATGACTTACCAGTTAGCCTAATCCTCCGGCTGTGTATGCTGTAAAAGAACAATAATCATTTAATTAAGCGACAAATTTAATAAAATAATTTTGATGATCAAAATTATTCTTAAATAATATTTGGGACATTTTTGTAATCGTTAACGCTTTTCAAGCACACCATTCTAAAATTTCTTTGCCTGTCACAGGCCATTTTTGTAAACTCTAATTCTAATTTGAAACAGCATTTATTTTATTTTGGAAGGCTATTTATGGGCTTGAGGGAAGAATTGCTTAGGCACTTAGGATTAGGCACTTTTGTGGTAGTGGATTTGGAAACCACGGGTCTTGATCCCGAGAAGGATCAGATCATCGAAATAGGCGCCATCAAGTTTGTGGATGGCAAGGAAACGGAAACGTTGGAACAATTAATTAATCCGGGACGCTCCATTCCCGAATTTATCACCCGCTTAACCGGTATCAGCGATCAGGACGTAGAAGGCAAGCCTTCTATCGATGAGATTTTTCCGCAACTGGAACGCTTCATTGGCGACGCGGCTTTTGTCGGTCAACAGGTGAATTTTGACGCGTCTTTTTTGGAATATCATTTCCGAAAGAGGAATAACGATTTCCAGTTCTGGGAAGATACCGTCCGCCGCTTTAAATATCTTTCCAACCTAAGGATCGACACCCTGTTTATCGCCCGTATTTTTATGCCCTTTTTAGCCAAGTTTAAATTAGGCGAACTGGCTAAATATTTTGGTTATAATTTGGAAAATGCTCACCGTGCGGTGGAAGACGCCCGCGCCACCGGCCACATTTTTCTGGAGCTGGTTGAACGGGCGCTGGCCATTGATAACAGCGCTCTGGCCGATATCATCAATTTGCTCTATCCCAATTCGCGGCGCGCTAAAAACTTTTTTGTGCCCGTTCTGCAATTCAAGAAAATGAAAAATATCCAGTCTACTTCCACGGGACTGATCGACGACATTAAAAACGCGCAACAATTTTACAATGTGATCGGCAATTTAAAACGGGAGCCGTATGCGCTAATTGATGACGCGGACATCGTGCCTGTGCATGAACAAGAGATTGATAACTATTTTACGGATGAAGGCGCGCTGGCGCAGTTGATCGAAAATTATGAACTGCGGCCGCAGCAACAGGAGATGGCTCATCATGTGGCCGAAGCTTTCAATAATGAGTCTTTTCTGATTGCCGAAGCGGGGACGGGCGTGGGGAAATCCATGGCCTATCTGATTCCGGCTGTAGAGTATGCCGAGCGTAATCGTAAAAGCGGAAAACGCGTAATCATATCCACGAACACCAAAAATTTACAGGAACAGCTCTTCTTTAAAGATATTCCCACAGTCTTCAGCGCCAACGGCGCAAAATTTACGGCCGCTCTGCTTAAAGGAAGAGCCAATTATATTTGCCTGGAAAAATGGCATACCATCATGACCGATATGAATCAGCGTATATCGCAGGATGAACGGTCACGCATCTTGCCGCTGGTACTCTGGGTGCGGGAAACACGTACCGGCGATATTGCCGAAAATGCCGCTTTTCAGTTAGAACGCAATTTCGGTTTGTGGCGAAAACTTATTGCCGAGCCATCGTATTGTCCCGGACGTGCCTGTAAATATTACACCGATTGTTTCTTGATGAAAGCCCGCGAGCAGGCCCGCAAGGCCGATATCGTAATCGTCAATCACTCGCTTCTTTTTTCGGATTTGGTTTCCGAAAACTCGATTTTGGACAGATACGATTTATTGGTAATGGACGAAGCGCACAATATCGAAAAGAGCGCTGCCGAGTATTTAGGCATCCGTGTAAGTTTTTGGGATTTCCGTAATGCTTACCATAAATTGTATGAAGAAGAGCCCAAACGCAGCGGAATTTTACAGCAGCTGGAACTGCGCCTTTCGCGCGGACGACTGGGCGAAGAGGAGCAGAAAACAATAACGCGCCAAATTCATTTTACAAAACGCAGCAGCCAGCAAATCAAAGAAAGCGTACAAATTTTTTATAATGAACTCAGCCGCCAGTTGCGGGCGCGCTATATGCCGCGCGGCGCCGACAGCAGCGAAGAAAACCGTGTGCGCTATTTTAAAGGATTTAAATACTTTAAAAATCTGTTCGATGAAATCGAAAAAATCCAAAGCTCTTTGGAAGGCATCATTAAAAATCTTTCCCGTTTGATTGATTATTTAAGCGATTTGGAAGAGGATAGTTTCGAATTTCAGGATCAATTGCTGCGCGAATTAATTGCTCTGGGCACAGATTTTCACGATTTGAAGGAAAATTTCGCCTTTTGCATCCACGCCGAAAAAGACGACTTTGTTTACTGGCTGGATATTTCGCGCAACGAGCGCAATAACGACATCATTTTACACGGCGTACCGTTAAACATTGCCCATCTGCTTAAAAAAAATCTGTTTGATAAATTAAAGACAGGCGTTTTCACTTCGGCCACGTTAGCTGTCAATAAATCGTTTGATTACTTTGCCGAACGCACCGGGCTCAACCTGTTAGAAAAGCGGCAAGTGAGCAGCGTCCAATTGGGTTCGCCTTTTGATTTTGAGAATCAACTCATTTTAGGCGTTCTCGATTTTATGCCTGACCCGCGCAATGCCGATTATACAACGGCGTTGGCCGACATCATCAAAAGTATTCATCAGTCGCAGCACACCGGCATGCTGGTTCTGTTTACCAGTTACGGCATGTTAAATCGCGTTTACGGGGATCTCAAAGCGCATTTTGACGCCGAGCGCATTTTATTATTAGCGCAGGGTAAAAGCGGCAGCCGCACCAATCTGATCAATCAGTTCCGTGAAAACCGCGACTCGGTTCTGTTTGGCACCGATAGCTTCTGGGAAGGCGTCGATGTACCGGGAGAAGCGCTGGAACTGCTGTTCATTCCCAAACTTCCTTTTGACGTCCCCAGCGATCCGCTGATTGCCGCCCGCATGGATGAGATCAAAAAACGCGGTGGAAATCCTTTTTTTGAATATTCTGTGCCCGAAGCCATCATCAAGTTTCGTCAGGGCTTTGGCCGCTTGATTCGCTCTAAAACGGACCGGGGGGTGGTTTTGGTGGGCGATAACCGCCTCAGCCGCATGCAATACGGTAAACAGTTTTTGAACAGTCTGCCGGTGAAAGGCGAAATTTTCCTTAGTCAGGATGACTTATTTTCGGCATTGGAAAAATGGTATAAAGGGCGCCGGCATAATGAGTAAGGCTAACCGCCTTCTGCTTATCGATAATTATGATTCATTCACTTTTAATTTACTGCATTATTTAGTTAAAGCCGGCCAGACGGTACACGTAGTACGCAACGACCATCCCAAGCTGCTGTCTATGGCCACTGATTATGACGCTATTGTTATCTCGCCCGGCCCGTCCTCGCCCGCAAATTCCGGTTTCAGCAAAGTTGCGGTTGCGCAGTTTTATCAAAAAAAACCAATTTTGGGCGTTTGTCTTGGGATGCAGGTAATAAATGAAGTTTTTGGCGGCAGTACAATAAGGGCGCCCTATCCTGTGCACGGAAAAACAAGCAATATCCGCCTGATTACAGATTCCGTCATTTTTAAAGAACTGGATTGCGTGCAAACGGTTGGCCGCTACCATTCCCTGATCTGCGGCAATATACCGCCGGCGCTGGAGCTCACCGCTATGGGCGATTGTGTGCCCATGGCCTTTCAACACAGGGAATATCCCGTATTTGGTCTGCAATTTCATCCGGAATCGTTTTTAACGGAAAACGGTTTTCAAATGATCGGCAATTTTATTAATATTTTAATATGCAGATAAATTTAGATAAACAAATAGCTTCCCTAAAAGGCGTGTATATCGACTACGGCCGCTATGCCCAATTGAAAGACCAATGGCTGCGGTCTGCGCCGGCAATGTACATACCGGACTGGAAGTTCCTTAACAGGGAACATCTGGAAATAATTGTTATCGATTTTTTAACAATTTTTCATAGTAAAAATGGGATTGCCGTGCAGCGGGAGGCCGCCGGCAGTAAAAAATTCGACCTGCCGGATGTATTCGATTTTATGTGTCAGGTGGATCAGGCGATGAACACTATCCCTACGCCGGGCTTGTTTTATGCCGGAGTTTTGGCTTATGATCTGTATGCGCAAACAGAGCCGGTTAAAGCTAATAGCGATTTCTATCAATTACCGGATTTTTATATTTTAACGCCGGCAAACGCGTTGGTGGTGAACCATACCCGGCAGACGATTCTTCTTGTTTCAACCAATTCCCCGGGATTGCCGGTAAAGTTAGAAAATAAGCCGGACCATTCCGTCCCGTCCGCTGCACTGACTGTCAGCGAATCCAAACAAGATTATCTGGCTAAAATAAAAAAAGTCCGCGAACTCATTTATCAGGGAGAAGTCTATCAGATTAATTACACCATTCGTCTTGAGCAGCCATTTCCGGGCAGCAGCTGGCGCTTTTTCCGTAAACTATATGAGCTGAATCCCGCGCCGTTTTCGGTTTTTATCCAAATGCCGCACTGCCACATTATTTCCAATACACCGGAACGATTTGTGGCTCAAAAAGGGGATCATGTTTTCACCGAACCCATTAAGGGTACAATCAAACGAGGGCGCTCCGTACAGGAGGACAAAGAAAAAGCGCAACAGCTGCGAGTTTCCTCAAAAGATGCTGCCGAGCTAAGCATGATTGTGGACTTACTGCGCAACGATTTGTCCAAGGTTTGCCGGCCGGGCAGCGTACAAGTTGTGCAGCACAAACGGTTGGAAACATTTACGAATGTTCATCATTTGGTATCGACAATCGAGGGGCAACTGGAAAATGAAATCTGTTTTGCTGAATTATTTAGAGCTGTGTTCCCTGGCGGTTCCATCAGCGGCTGCCCGAAGATCGCCGCTCTGAAATATATCCGCCAGTTAGAGCCCCACAACCGCTCATTTTATAGCGGTTCATTTTTTCTGCGTTTTCCTGAACAAAACCAGATGGATTCCAATATTTTGATTCGTACGGCCATATATGAGAACGAAACATTGTATTTTCAGGTAGGCGGAGGGATTGTTAGCGATTCTGAGCCGGAGGCCGAGTATGACGAATGTCTGGCAAAAGCGGATTCCTTTGTGAAGGTTGCCGAAGGGCTTAAGCATTTTGAGGAAAAATCATGATTCGTATTGTTAATGAAAACGCATCGCTTAATCTGTCAGGTAGGGAACTATCCCTTTTAACGACGGGTCAGGGGCTGTTTGAAACTATTTTATACAGCGGCGGCCAATTATGTTTTTGGCGGGAACACAGCCATCGTTTGCAAGAGGGACTTAACTATTTTAATGCGCAAATGGATTGGCCGCCCTTGCCGGAAATAATTGACAAATATATTCGTTTGCAGGGGTGGAAAGAGTCCCGCGTGAAAATCACAGTTTTATTTCCTTTTGATTTTACACCCAAAGAGCTGGGATTGGAGAATGTCATTGTGCAAGTGTGGAGAATTCGGCCGACAAAAGCCGGACATGGCGGAGGGCGTTTGCGCTTGATGCCGGCGCCATACAGGGACGATTATCCCCTGGGCCGGCTCAAAACCATCAACTATGGTGCGCGTTTTCACGATGTGGGCAGCGTTAAAAAGAGCGGTTTTACGGATATTCTTTACCATGACTCCGCAGGAAATATTCTGGAAGCGTCTACCGCCAATATTTTTGCAGTGAAGGATGACATGTTGTTCACTCCTCCGCTGCAAAACGGATTGCTGCAGGGCACAGTGCGGATAATGATACTGCGCCGTTTGAAAGCCCGTGAAAAGCAAATTACTGTACACGAACTCGGTAAGTATGATTTTTTCTTTTTAACCAGCTCGGTAAAAGAGTTGCGGACTGTAAAACAGATTAACGACCTGAAATTTTCGGTTAACAATCTCCAGTTCGAGAAAATTCAACGGGAATGGCGGCGTATCAAACGGTATGGACAAAAATGATTCCGCCTGTTTCATATTTTTGTCACAGTTTATCGTTGTAGAGAGGTATGCGTTTTTCCCCGACGCCCGATCGAATTGGATTGCCACCGCGCAGACCTGCCGCTCAGGCGTGTGTTACTATTTTTTGAAAACACCAAATCAACGTATGAGTCTGCTCTAAAAACCAGTTTTTGTCATTTCGAACGCAGAGAGAAATCTTATATCCTCAATAAAACCAATAGATTTCTCGTCGCCTTGCTCCTCGCGGCAAAGGCCGTCCCGTTTTCCGCCACGGAGTGATCCCTACGGGAAAGGAACCACTTAGTGGTGGAAAAATGACAGTGAGAGACCTTTTTGGAGTGAACTCAAGTATCTCATTAAATGTAACCATGATTTTATGGAGGAAACAATTTTCTGTCGTAAAAGTTTATTGGTAATTTTATTCCTCTCCTCTTTTATAATATATTAAATATTTGTACCTTAACGTAAGATGTTAGTGAGTTATTTTTTATTTTGCATATTTAAATCAAGAGGGAAAAATGGTTGAACAGCAACTGATCATATCCACAGCCCCGATAACATTGAACGAAATCCGCTACTTTTTACAGGAAAAACCGCAGGTGGAGCTCTCTGCTAAATGCTTACAGCGGGTTGAGCGGAGCAGGGAAGTCATCGAAGAGATTATTCAAAAGGGTAAGGTGGTTTACGGCGTGAATACCGGCTTCGGCAAGTTTGCCGATGTGCGCATTCAGCTGGAGCAGACAGCCGACCTGCAGCGTCGTTTAGTGCTCAGCCACGCCGCCGGAGTGGGCGAACCTGTGCCTGCGGATATTGTGCGCCTGATGATGTTGCTTAAAGTAAAAAATCTCTCTCAGGGCTTCAGCGGCGTTCGCCCGGTAGTTGTGCAGCGTTTAATCGATTTACTGAACCATGGCATTATTCCCCTGGTGCCCATGAAAGGCTCCGTGGGCGCCAGCGGTGATTTGGCTCCGTTAGCGCACATGGCGCTGGCGCTTATCGGAGAAGGGAAGGCCTTTGTCAAAGGAAAACTTCTTTCCGCCGCCGAAGCGCTGAAAAAGTTTAACTTGCAGCCGTTGGAACTGGCAGCTAAAGAAGGGCTGGCTATTCTAAACGGTACGCAGGCCATCCAGGCTTATGGCGTATATGCCCTGCTTAAAGCGCAGAACCTGGTAAAAACAGCCGATGTTATCGGCGCCATGAGCCTGGAAGCGCTGTTAGGAACGTTAACCGCTTTCGACGATCGCATCCAAAAAATACGCAACCATCCCGGGCAACGCCTGGTAGCGCACAATTTTCGCCGCCTCCTCAACGAAAGCCCCATTGTGGAGTCCCATCGCTTTTCCGAGCATAAGGTGCAGGATGCCTACAGCCTGCGCTGCATTCCGCAGGTGCACGGCGCCATCCGCGACGGTTTGCAGCATGTGCAGGAAGTATTCATCCGCGAAATTAACGGCGTTACCGATAATCCCCTGGTCTTTCCGGACAATGGCGATGTGCTTTCCGGCGGTAACTTCCACGGGCAGCCGGTGGCTATGGCGGCCGATTATCTGAGCATTCTGATGGCTGAACTGGCCGATATTTCCGAGCGCCGTATCGAACATATGATGGATCCTACGGTAAGCGAAATGGCCGGATTTTTAACGGAAGAAGGCGGACTGAATTCGGGCTTTATGATCGCTCAGGTTACGGCGGCCGCGCTGACATCCGAAAATAAAGTGCTGGCTCATCCGGCCAGCGTGGACTCCATTCCCACTTCCGCCAATAAAGAAGACCATGTAAGCATGGGCGCCCATGCCGCCCGCAAAGCTCTGGAAATCATCGGCAATGCGGAAAATGTACTGGCAGTGGAACTCGTCGCGGCAGCTCAGGCGCTGGATTTACGCGCTCCGTTAACGCCGGCTCCGGCCACGGCGCAGGTGCTCTCGTTAGTGCGCTCGCAGATTGCTCATTGGAAGGAAGACCGCATCATGTATATAGCCATCGATAAAGCGCGGGAGATGATTGCCTCCGGCGCGGTTGTGGAAGCGGCTGAAAAGATCGAAGGAGAACTGGAATAAATGAAAAAGATCATCCATGCCTACGCCGTTAAACAGGCGGCCAAAGGCGACCGCATTATTCAGGTGGACGATTTAACCATTATTACTCCGCTGGCGCAGGAAACAGCCCGCGAATTGGATGTACGTTTTGTCAGAGGCCAGATGCCCAAAAAAAGCGCCAGTCTTCCGGATGTCAGCGATGTGAAGGTCGTTGTCATCGGGGCGGATCACGGCGGCTTTGCCCTGAAGAGGGAATTATTGGAATTTTTACGGGATAACGGCTATATCGTTCACGATTTGGGCGCCCATAAAGAGCAGGCCTGCGATTATCCGGATTACGCCTTTGCCGTGGCTGAGGCGGTTTCCCGCGGGGAAGCCGACCGCGGTATTATGATCGACAGCGTGGGTATCGGTTCGGCTATGGCCGCCAATCGTGTGCCCGGCGTTTTGGCGGCAAAATGCAATAATACAGTGGAAGCGCGCAGCGCCCGCGAGCATAATTACGCCAATGTACTGACACTGGGCGCTAAGATTATCGGTAGTACACTGGCTCAGCAAATTGCGCTGGAATTTTTGCGCACTCCCGGCGGCGCCGACCGCCATCGCCGGCGCATTCAGAAAATTTTAGATTATGAATATAGGAAGTGATGTTTTCCCAAACGCGAATTTGACCATTTGATTAATATAAAAAAGCCCCGCTACAAATCGGCAGGGCTTTTTTAGTTTATTTAAAAGCTTCTGACTTTTTACTTCACCAGTAGCATGCGTTTGGTCTGTACCACATTCCCGGCTTGCAAACGGTAAAAATATACGCCGGAAGCCAAATCGCGGCCGTCAAAGACCACTTCGTAAATGCCGGCGTTCTGCCAGCCGGAAAGCAAATCTTTTACTTTTTGTCCTTTAACGTTGTACACCGCTAAATACACATTCCCGGCCTGCGGCAGTTCCACCGTGATATGCGTGGAGGGATTGAAGGGATTGGGAAAGTTCTGATGCAGAGCGAAAGCTACCGGTAATATCAAATGAGGAGCGAAGCCTTTTTGAGAACTACCGGCGTTAACGCCCTCTTTGATTGCCTTGGTCAAGATATAATCCGGGCTTCCGCCTTTAAACTGAATACGACCATCCTTACCAGACAAATTGACTACCGTAGTAACCTTTAAGGTTCTCTCAAAATCATTACCGTTGGGCGTCGGCAGTTCCTTGTATTTAACCTGTGTTAACAAATCCTCAGTTGAACCTTCATTTAACACAAAACTAAACATGATTTCTTCCGGGTCAAAACCGTTATAGACGTCGTGAAAACGAACCTTGAATTCAACTTCCATTGGAATGTAATTTTGAGTTATGGAAATTGAATCAGACATAAGATCGTTTTTTAAGAACACGGTGTCCCCGTTAAATTTCACATTCTCAATTTCCAGCGTAATGCATCCTTCAACGTTATTGTTTTGCGAAGCGTCAACAATATAATCAACCACAGGATAAGTGGGATTAACTATAGGCCCAATCGGCTGGCCGTTGCCGGGTTCCGTATAATCGTTTTTAATAAAATAGGGGCTGTTTGAATATTTTTCCCAAACCGCTCTGGACATGTCATGCTCCGTAATATTAGGAGAGCCGCCTTCTCCATAAGTATCGGATGTTACGGAGTTGCCCGTTTTAGATAGTTTGGTTATTTCATCCGATGAATAAAAGATAGTATAATCATAAGCGTCCTGAGAGTTAAAGGCCTGCACCGTTGATATGGAAAGATGGCCAACTTCGCCGTCTTCTTTTTTGGGCTCAATTTTAGTTATATCGCTTAATGTGCTTGCCGCAACATCATAATAGCGGTAATAGCCGTTTGGCAGTTCTACCGGTTCTTCTTCGCCTTCCCAGACTATGTGCGCGATGCCGAATGTGTATGAGATATTCGGTTTATGTTCGGAGCTGCGATACCATAAATCGTCATTAATTTGCTTGGTGGATGACCACTCACCTTGATTTGGACAGGTTCTAAATAATATTTGTCCGCTATTATCCCACACGATACCTACATTACCGCCACCAGCATTACTGTAGCTAAGCGATGGATTATTACCATCAAGAGGGCCTAAAATTCTATCCCATCCTTCATAACTGTAATCAGTATTACCCCAAACAACTACTTCAGACTGCCCGTTAGGTTGGCCGAATCCATTGTGTTTTTCCTGTTGAAATGCGATGCAAGTATTGTATTTATCTGTAGGGATTTCAGAGACAGCAATAGACGGATGCGGTTTGATTGTATTATATTCGCCTAAATATCCAACGGTTTTTGTAGAATACCAACTATTCGTACTATAGTTAAATCTTCTAAATTTAATATTGCAATTCGCTTGGTCCAACCAAGTTACAAACAATATATCCTTTGTGCCTGCAATGGAAGGATAGCGTGAATCGAATCCGTCACTGATGCGTGTTTCTTTTGACCAGGTTTCGCCATTATCGGAAGAGTGCGTGAAATAAATATCGCCGTCGTCGTCGTAAACCAGATAAATAACGCCTTCATCGGTTTTGTATAGCCTCCGACCGTTGTTTTCGCCGGTAACCCAGGCGTTGTTGGAGACCAGATGTCCTTTCATTTTTGCGTAATGCTGAATATTATGTGAAGCAAAAAAGGTTCTTGGGTTTTGTTGGTCCCCATCTTCCCACTCTAAAAAATTATAAGTTATATTCCTTCCATTTACATTGGTAGCCTGAGTTTGAATTTGAACTGATTTACCATGTAATATATTAACTTGATAATTATCTGAAGATATTTCTCCGCCATTCATTAAGTCGTAGTTAATTCCAATATTAAAATCAAGATCAAGCCATGTCATTATTTGATTTCTCGATTCAATACTTAATTCATGATGCTTCAAAGGAGACTCTTGTACTAAAAAATCATCAAATTTCGAATGATCATATGATAAAATATATCCTGAAATATCATCAATATCTGGGTCTACTAAATCTAATCCAGACCATGTAGGAATAAAAACAGGGTTAAAATTAATGTTTAGCTCATAATATATTCGGAAAAATGGATTGGAAAAAATATCCCCATAACGTGGTTTAGTGATTTGCGTTGTCATACTTCCAGTCCCACAATCCAATTGAACGGCAGCAACTGTTTTGAAAACTTGTTCATTAATTTTAAGAGTCATCAAATCACGGCCGACTGAACCATAGCCCCATGTAGACGACATATTACCGTTGCTGATAGAGGCGTTATAACATACATGTGGATAACCATCGTTGTTTAAATTGTTTAATTCACCGAAAAAATTATCACTCTCAATATGTTCAGGATCATAAGTATTATATCTAAGTAATTGTTTGGCAGCTAAAGATCTTAAATTGTCTTGCAATAAACCTATTGCTCCCTCATTGGGATCCTGATTCTTAATCCAGTCCTGCAACTCCGGGCTAACATGAGCTTTATCCTGAGGAGAATCATAAGATAGAAATATACCAACCTCATGTGAGCTATTTTGGTCCTCTACCTTAGCCAAAGCGTAACGTGAAATGACTCCGCCCATTGATAAGCCTGCTAAAGCAATTTTATAATTTGGACATAATTGATGTATTTTTTCCAGACTTTTTAAAATTACGTCGGCATTAAGACGCATATCCCGACCACCGTCGTTAAAGTTTAGAATAAACACCTCATATCCATTAGGATAAAGATCAGAATTTACTAAATCGTATGTTAGTTCATAATATCTTGCAGGAAAATTTTCATTTAAAGGATCGAAACCTTCGACAAATAACACTGGTATTTTTTCACTGCAACCTTCATCTCTTAATTGCACAAAAACATCATTATCGCTATTAACAAAAACACGAGGGGTTGTATATATGGTGATGTCCTTATACTTTGTTCTTTTTGTGGTGTTGCCAAGAATGTCACTAAATTCAATTTCTATTTTTACCGTTTTGTTTTCGTTTATACCATTTGCAGGTAGCGGGTAAGTATATATTATTGTTTTTTCGTCTGAAGTAGTCCAATCCTGTTCCCAACTTCCGTCATTATTCATATCAACGCGATATTTATTTGCAAAATATTGATCATTAATATTTAGCCTGGATTTTATTACATGCAACTTAAAAGTTGTAAATTCAGTGGAATCGTCAATAAAAATATTGAAATTATTCAGGTCAGTTCCTCCTGCTCTAATATAATGTTTTACTGAAAAATCATATACATCGTTTCGGCTAAATTCGCTTTGAGAAAAAATATAATCTACCGATAATATTGATAAACATAACATAATTACCTAAATTTCTAAAGTTCTTTATTTTTCAAAAAAAATTGTAGCAAAGTGTACA
>CAZIBE010000108.1:0-12399 GCA_964536685.1 uncultured Calditrichaceae bacterium
AAGGTAATCGGTATCATCCCGATAAACCGGGATTTCGTACAAAACACTCAACGCTCAGGACGAAATGGTTTCTATTCAAACCATTTCTATTCGAGTATAACAACGCCCATTAAATTTAAAAAATGGGCACAAATTAAACTATGAAAAGACAGGCGGAAATATCCAATGCAGTCTTTTATTTATTCACGTAAAAACATAATTTTTGTTACATTGATTTGGATGGCGATCAGCGCGGGCATTCTGTTTGTACTGAAAAGCATTACCGGCGGCGCATGGTTGCAGCTTGGTATTCTGTTAGGGCCGCCGTTGTTGTTGGAATTGTTTATATTGATATCTACGGTATATCTGTGCCGCGTTATCGATATTCAACAAACTGCTTTTTGGAAAGGGATATTACAGCATTTGGCGGCGGCGGCGATCATTTTGGCGGTATGGTTGCAACTGACTATGATTTACAGTGAGTTGCTGGTGTTGGCTACACAAACAATCATCTGGCGGGAGCTATTTAACCAAACGCTTACCATGCTGGCGGCTATGAATCTGTTATTCTATTTTGTGGCTGTATTGTTTCATTATTTAATTTTGAATATGGAAGCGGCGCGGCAGGCCAGAGAGGAGGCGCTGGAAGAACATTTAGCCGCTACGCAAGCGGAGTTGAAAGCCCTTAAGGATACGGTGCATCCCCATTTTCTGTTTAACAGTTTAACCGCAATGAATACACTGATTGAGCGGGATACAGCTAAAGCGCAGGAATTGTGCGGCAAACTGACAAACTTTTTACGCTACAGCTTGCAATACGGACAGCAGGAATGGGTCACCCTGGCACAGGAGATGGAACATGTGCAGAATTATTTGGAAATCGAACGGGTGCGTTTGGGCGGCCGGCTGAAAACCTCGGTTTATGTGGATGATGGTTTGGCGGAGGCGCCAGCGCCGCCGTTTTTGCTGTTGCCCCTGGTTGAAAATGCGGTTAAACATGGCGTGAGCCAATTGCTTACCGGCGGAGTAATAGAGATTACTACACGCAACGGCGGTTCCTTTTGGGATGTGCAGGTGAGTAATAATTTTCCCAAAGAAACAGCAATGGACAAGTCCCACGGACACGGTTTACGTACGCTGGAGCAGCGGTTGCGCAGGCTCTATGACGGAGCGGCGATATTAAAAACGCGTAAAGAAGGCGATTTTTTTCGGGTTATGGTACGCGTTCCGGTAGGAGAATCATTGGCATAGTGTTCATGACTTTTGTTTTTGAAGCATCTTGTGCTCAGACCTCCGCCTTTCATTCTTTGCGAAGAACTCCTTTGGCTTTTGAGGCTGTTCCGCATACTTGCCCGTTGTAAGCAAATACAAATGGACGGCCCTGCGATAAAAAAAGCCTCCCCGGTTTTTCCGGAGAGGCTTGGATGTTTAGCGCTTTGTCTGGTTCTTTTACCGGCAGTTGTAAATAGCTGCAAAAAATTGGGGGATAGTTTGCAGCATCCGCATATCCGGCCGGCCCGCTTATTTGAGTAAAAGAAGCTTTTTCGTTTGAACGAATCCTTGATCCGTTGATAATTGATAATAGTACACGCCGCTCGCAAAACCGCTGGCGTCCCATTTCACCCGATACGTTCCTTTCGGTTGCCTTTTTGAAACCAGCGTAGCTATTTTTTCCCCGAGAATATTGTAGATGGCCAATTCCACCTGGCTGACTTCTGATAACCGGTAACTGATGGCTGTCGTCGGATTGAAAGGATTGGGATAATTCTGACTTAGTGCAAAACGCCCGGGAGGCAGATTAAGGTTTTCATGTATTCCCACATACGTTAAAAAATCACTTTGATAACGTGGACGCAGGCGGTATCCGTCATTAGGGGGATTGCCGGATGTGGCCTGATCCACAACGCCGACAATACTGACTGCTCCCTGCGGGCCTTCCCAACCATCAATGTCTGTGCCGGCGTCGATAAACACGGCTACGGCGGTATCGCCGCTGCCTCCGCTTACTGTGGCATCCTGACCCTCGGCAGGCCAGTTTAACGGATCGGGGAAGGTAATATTGTTCACGGCCACCAACTGTCCTTCATAAGCTTCGGAAATCTGTGAGGCGTAAATATAGGCGGTATCTAAAACGGCGCCCGAGGAAAACACTTGGATATCGGCCATCGAATCAACATTAACTACCGTCATCCCCTGCGACTGCGATACCACTCCTTTAACGAATACGCTGTCGCCTTCTTGTACGGAAGCCTGGCCGTTAAGCAGATCGATTTGCGCGCCGGCCGCGCTGTCCTGAACAAAGAAGAGCGTTCCACCGTCAAAAAGCGGCGTATTGACTACGGCCCTAAAATAGACCTCCTGCCCCAACCTGTCCGGAACAAAATCGACATTGTCGTCGATCCGTACGGACGACAGGGATAGAATATTTGGTTGAAAATACTGCATTCCGATGCGTTCCGTGCTGACGCCGTCGCAATAAGAAGCCACGGCATAATAATAGGTGCTGTCCATCCATGGATGCGTATCTACAAACTGGCGCGTAAAAGCGTCAACCTCGCCGATTTGGGACAACGTATCTCCTTGAATACCGCGAAAGATGGCGTAGCCGGTTCCCTGAAGCGCGGCCGGTTTAGCTACGGTTGGTGGCCCATCATACAAAGCATAAGGCGGTATTTGAAAAGGAGTGTTTGGATTAATCCATGGGGCCGGAATATTGTTGGGAGCCGCTTGCGCTATGGCGTCTCCCTGATTATAATTGATCCACAAATCCAAATCCAAATTAGTGGCTGTGCCGCTAATGACATTCACTTCGTAAATATTAGTATAATCGGGGTTGTTTACATCGAAGGGATCTGACATATCGGTACAGTAGAAACTGGTGCCGGGAATCAAAGCCGAAGAATCGGACATCATGGCCGGAAAGGAATATTGCTTATCGCCAATAGTCGTATAGGAAAGGCCTTCCACAAAAATACCGGCATGCAGCGGCGCCGGAATCGAGCCCAGTTCAACGCCAATTTCGTAACGAGGCACGGAATAGGCGTCGCCCGCCTTAAATGTATCGAGGATGGCAACCGTTTTAGCGCTGTCCATATCCAAAATGTGGATTCTGTATTGGTAAGGCCCGGCTAATCGTTCTAAGCTGTAATGTAAAAAATCTATTTGTTCCAGTGTGGCGCCGGGAAAAGCGCTTAAATCGAATACTACGCCCAAACCATGCCCCACGCCCGGCTGCCAGATACCGGAAGGCTTGCTGTTATTGTAGGAGAGCATACTGTCCGGCAGGTCTACTGTCCAGCTAATTTCGGCGCCGTTATAAACCGGCTGTACCTTGATCGTTGTGGGGGGATGGCAATAATATTCTGTTCCCGCCATCATTCTGCCAACTATAAAAAATAATACCAAAATTGACCATAGCGCTCGCATCTTACGCTCCTTCTTTTAAAATTCCTGAAATCCTTTGTTTACGGTTTGGGCGCCGTATCTTTTTTAAAGTTAAGTGAATTACGGCCTACAAAATGTGATCTATGCCGATCTTATTTTAGCGAATTATCGTCTTAAACAACGAAATGTTTAATAATTCCATGTTCATGCGGAAGGTGTTTTCTTCATTACATTATAAACCGAATAATAAAACTTGAACCCCACTTTCATATACGAATCAGACGAAATACACAATAATGGACTTAAACTCTGCAGTCCATTGAATTGTCGCCAATAAAAGAGAAAATTCCCTAAATGATTTTAATAACCTGCCGATATTAAAACTCACGGCTGCCGGTGACTTTAATGCACGTACAGTCTGATCCGGCTCTGTTAAAAACAAAACATTTTTAGTTAGACAAATACATTTGAAATAAATGCTAATTAAAACCTTATTTATTTCCGACCGGCTGGCAGAGTTTCATTCTTTCATCCGCAACAACGGCGCGGTAAGCGCCGGTATGGATTTACTGACGCATATCGAGGCGAACCGTCGTCATCAATTCCAAACTTATTACGATCTGTTTATCCTCGATCTGCACGATCCCTGGCTGGCCATTCCACCGTGGATGCGCGAACAAGCCCAGCAGCACTATTTTCATCAATACCTGTTTATCAGCGATACGGCGCTTTCGCCGCAATTGGAAGGCCTGTTGGGACGAAGGATATATAAAGTAATTCCTTTTAAAACAGCTAAAGAATCCCTGCCGCAAATTGTCCGGGAACTGAGCGCCCGCATGGAAGAGCACCGTTACCATTCCGCGGAGCCCATAGCGGCAAACGGCAATCCTTTCGGATTGTTAGGAAATCATCCCTCGATTAGAAGAATCAACGAATTTATCAATTTAGTTAGCAAAGCGCGTTTCGCTCCCTGCCTGATCAGCGGCGAGACGGGAACAGGAAAAAATTTATGCGCCCGCCTGATTCATCAGGCAAACGATCTGCACGACGATCTGTTTTTTGTCAAAGAATGCGAAAACGCCACTACGTTTTCCTTAGTAGGCGATTTGTTTGGCGTGCAGGAGCATAGCGATGTGTACGGTCCCAAACGCAAGGGGTTGTTAGAACTATATCGCGGCGGCACGTTGGTTTTAAACAACGTGGAAAAGCTGCCGCCCGAAGTGCAGGATAAACTGTTGTTTTATTTGGAAGACCGTGTCATAAAGCCAATCGGCGGAACGACGCCGGTGAAATCCAATGTGCGCATCATCGGCATTACGCAGCACAATTTGGAATGGTTTGTCAAAAAACAAAATTTCAATTCCGATTTGTTTTACCACCTGAACGCCTTCGAAATCGCCCTGCCGCCGTTAAGAGATCGCCCGGAGGATGTCCTGCTGTTGAGCCACTATTTCCGACAGTATTACAACTATTTATTTGGCAAGAATATCCTGAAATTCAACCCGCAGGCGGAACAGTTACTTAAGGAATACAAATGGCCGGGCAACGTACGCGAGCTTAAAGACACCATTGAGCGGGCTATTTTTATTGCCAACGCTCAGGAAATTACTTCGCAGGAGATTCCCGAATTTTTAAAAAATACATCGGCGTCCTCCAGTCCGGTGGAAGACATCATCGGCAACTGCAGCATGCGCGAAATGGAGAAACTGCACATCGGGCGCGTTTTGACCTACACCAGCGGCAACAAATCGCGTGCCGCCAATATCCTGGAAATTTCACGCACCACTCTGCGGGAGAAAATACGGCAGTACGGGCTGGAAGTGTAGCTCTGCATGGAAAGCTCATTAATATTCAATTGAATCCGGAGCTTCAGTTTCATTGACCAGTAGCCGGCGTCCTTTGTTTTTCCTCTAATTCTCCTTTGCTATGTTTAATCTCTTTTTTTAAGTTAATTCAGTTTTAGAACAAACCATTTTTGAGGAAGATATGCCGCCGGCTTTTTATTATAAAGACAACCGCTTATACTGCGAGCAAACGGATTTGCAGCGTTTCGCGGAAGAACATGCTACACCTTTTTATCTATATAGTACAAAAGAAATCACGGCAAACTGCCGGTTGGTTCAGACCATCGGCAAACCCTATGATTTTTTACCCTGTTTCGCTTTAAAGGCCAACTACAATCCGACTTTGTTAAAACTTATTCGCGATCTGGGCTTTGGCGCCGATGTGGTTTCCGGCGGCGAACTGCAGGCGGCGTTGAAATTGGGCTTTGCCCCGGAAAAAATCGTCTTTGCCGGCGTGGGTAAAACCGCCGAAGAGCTGGAACTGGCTATCCGCACGGGTATTTTTTCCATTAACATCGAATCGCTGCCCGAGTTTCATATGGCGGCTGCGTTGGCCGAAAAACGTGGTAAAAAAACACGCATCGCCATTCGCATCAATCCCGATATCGATGCGCACACGCATTCTTACATCTCCACCGGGAAACATATCAACAAATTCGGCGTAACGCCGGAAGTGGCGCTGCAGCTATTCGAACTGGCCGGGCAAAATCCATGGCTGGAAGCAGACGGTCTGCACCTGCACATCGGCTCGCAGATTACCGACGCCGAACCGTTCCGTCAGGCCGTGCAGTTTGTACATAATTTTCTGGCGCGCCTGCGGCAAAAAGGCATTCACGTAAATCATCTGGATTTGGGCGGAGGTATCGGCGTCAACTATCATAACAATTTTCACAACGATGAGCCGACCACCTATTTGCAGGATATTCTGCCCCGTTATTTAGAAGGCTTCAAAAAATTAAAGATCAAATTAGTGGTCGAATTGGGACGCTCAATCATTGCTGCCGCCGGCTTGCTGATCATTAAAGCTATTTACAATAAAGAGAGCGCAGGCAAAAACTTTTTAATCGTGGACGCGGCTATGAACAATTTGCTGCGCCCCAGTCTGTACCAGGCCCATCACGAAATTGTGCCGCTTACATTGGACAAACGGCCGCAAGTTATTTATGATGTGGTCGGCCCGGTGTGTGAAAGCGGCGACTTTTTAGCCAAAGACCGCCCGCTTATGCGCATTGACGCCGGGGAATTTATCGCCGTTGCAGCCGCCGGAGCATACGGGCAGTCTTTGTCTTCCAATTACAATCTGCGTCCGCGCATCGCCGAATATCTGGTAAACGGCGAAACCGTACAAACCATTTTTAAACGTCAAACCATCGATGATATTATGAATGCCTATGAACTCTGAACAAGCGCCCACACAGGCTCAAATTTATCACCAGAATTTAATTCATAATTTAAAACTGATCAGAAAAGCCGTGGCTCCAGCTAAAGTAATGGCCGTTGTCAAAGCCAACGCTTACGGCCACGGCAGCGTGGAAGTGGCGCGCACGGCGCTGGCCAGCGGCGCTGAATGGCTGGGCGTGGCCATTCCCGAAGAAGGCATCGCCTTGCGGCAGGCCGGCGTCACCGCGCCTGTGCTGGTGTTTGGCGCACAGCCAATCAATTTGTTCGACCAATTTTTAGAATACGACCTTGATTTGACCATCTCGCACGAAGGCCAGATTCAACCGCTGCGTGATCTGTGCCGGCAAAGCGGCCAAAAAGCACGCATACAGATTAAAGTGGACAGCGGCATGGGCCGCGTAGGTTTTTTTCACGATCGCGACCGCGATCGGATCCTGCAAATTTTAAAGGAGCCGCTGTTTGAAGTCACCGGCGTCTACTCCCATCTCTCCAGCGCAGATGAAGTGGATTTATCGTACACGCACTTGCAGGTGCGGCGATTTAACGCGCTACGCGATTTTATTCTGAAAAATTCTTCACACCGGCCCTTGTTTCATTTAGCCAATTCAGCGGCCATCATGCGCCTGCCCGAAGCTTATTTCGATATGGTGCGCCCGGGCATCATGCTGTACGGCAATCCGCCGGGACCCGATTTTAATCTTACGTGGGATTTAAAAGAGGTCATGCGTTTTGTATCGCACGTGACGGCCATAAAAATTCTGGAAGCAGACCAGCCGGTCAGTTACAACCGCCGCTACCACACGCCGCAGCGAACGCACATTGCCGTCATCCCCGTGGGCTACGCCGACGGCTACAACCGCCGTATGACCAATACCGGCCAGGTGCTGATTGGCGGTAAACGCTATCCGGTGGTCGGCACGGTGTGTATGGATCAGTTCATGGTGGATTTGGGCCCGCAAACTACGGTTCAGGTAGGCGACGAAGCGGTGCTGTTTGGCCAACAGAATCAGGAACATATCCGCATCGTTGATGTCGCCCGGCAGTTAGAAACCATTCCCTACGAAATTACATGCTGGATTTCCCAGCGCGTACCGCGGGTGCATATTAAGTAATAGACTTTTTATTTCTCTTTTAGTATATTCACAACGACATGTAAGAAATAGTGGAGCGTATATGAAAAAAATAGCTTTCATGGCGGTATTTTTGTTTTTGTTTTTTTTAGCCGGCCAAACGCAGGTACTTAAAGTGAATATTACCGTTGAGGCTTCTCATTTAAATACGGATCAACAGGATGAATTAGAAGGATTCGATGAGAAAGTAGCGCAATATTTTAATGGTTACACCTGGGTCGAAGACGACTACGAATATGACGTAAACTGTAACGCGCGCATCATCATCGAAACCGTACAGAAAAAAACGTTTGAAAAGATTTACAAAGCGCAGTTTGTAATTTCTTCCTCTTCCGGCGAGCTGTTTTATGATAAATCGTGGGAATTCCCCTACGAACGTTCGTTCCCCATCAGCCATACGCATGCGCAATTTGATCCGCTGGCGCATTTTCTGGATTTTTATGCCTATATGATTTTAGCCGGCGAACTGGACACCAACGACCTGCTATTGGGTACGCCCCTGTACAATCAGGCGCAGAGTATTGCCAATCAGGCTTTGCAGAGCAGATATCCCAAAGGCTGGAATAAGCGGTTAGAACTAGTATTGATGATCACCAACGCCCGCACCAAGCCGCTGCGTGAAGTGAAACCGGATTTTTTTGAAGCGTTGTACCAGTTGGGCGAAGGCAATATTTCCAAATCCTACCAATTAGCCAGCATTGTCTTAAAGGGATTAAAGAAAGTGCACAACATGCAGCCTAATAACACCTACATGCAAACGTTTTTTAATTCCCATTACTCGGAGTTGGCTAAACTGTTTCAGGGACATGCGGCAGATTTGGAAGCGCTTATCAATATGGACAGCAAACACCGCAATGCTTACCGCCAAGCAGCCGGGGAGTAAAGCGCAGTAAAAAACCTGTTTATTCCAATAAA
Source organism: uncultured Calditrichaceae bacterium (assembly GCA_964536685.1). Classification (GTDB taxonomy): domain Bacteria; phylum Calditrichota; class Calditrichia; order Calditrichales; family Calditrichaceae; genus CAZIBE01. The sequence goes on from CAZIBE010000108.1 coordinate 8,654, forward strand.
GAAAGGAGGCCGTCCAGCCTCCTTTCTTTGTTTTGGCCGTTGGGTTTAATATCTGTCAGTAGATCACGCCGAAAGACGCCGACTACCGGATCCGTTTTTAACGGTTTCTGGAAATAGAAGCCGGGCGTTTTTTAATTTTTAGAATAAACGCATCTATTTAAATGTCCTTTGGGGACATTTGTTTTTGTGACATTTACTCCCAGCTATGAATGACCGGGCTAAAATCATAAATCCATAGCAAAATTTTTGGTAAAAGAGAAGCGATTTTCACCCGAATTAAACTTCAGGCACGGTTTAATATTGACGCTTTAATTCGAAGGGAAAGGGAATTTTTGATATTTAGGAATAGTTTCTACAATATGGAAGTAAATACTTCCGGAAATTTCAACAGAACCGGACAGAGGGCGCTTAGTTAAATTATGATATACTCGAATAGAAATGGTTTGACTACAAACCATTTCGTCCTGAGAGTTGAGTGTTTTGTACGAAATCCCGATTTATCGGGATGATACCGGTTACCTTATTTGCGCCACAGGCGCCCCTTCGGGGTAAACCATTTACTAAACGGTATACAAGCTGAGAACGCTCATGGCGACAAATCATTGCCAATGAAGAGATGGGACTTGTATTAAACTGATTTAACGAGGTCGATATTTACTTTTTGTAGCTTAAATTTATTTGACTGATCTACCGGCTCAATATAAATTAAGGCATCGAAAAGAGGGAAGCAGTGGCTGAACAATCAAAAAAATCATATATATCGGCCCGTGAATTTATTGATTCATGGGAAAAAGAAATTTACGAATTAACGCAGTTAGACTTCTTCGTTTTTCTACTGATAAACGAGCTGGCCTCCGATTTGGAAAGCCGCCATTTCAGTAAATTTTCCGCACAGGATACGCTGTTCTTAAACAGCGAGGAAATTGGCGCCCTATCTTTTAATATCGGCGACGCCACGCAGCTATTTTTCGAAAAAAACTGTTTTGGCTCCTGTACATTGCATTGTCCCGCCCAACCAAATGCCTTGATCCAGCCTGAGGAAGTAATTCTAAAAGAAGATGATTTCCCGACCGGACAGTTTTCTGCCAAATCCTGCAATACGAAAGACGAATGTTTGCAGGCCGATTTGTTAAATTATGTAGTGCTGGATTCTCTGCTGGATTTTTACAACTATGAATTGGGCGTCATCCTGAAAGAAGATGACGGCAAGCTGCTGGAAACTGCCGAATTTATTCTGGAAACCATAATGAATGCCGTTCGGCGTGAAGGAGCGAAATGGCTGCAAAATGCCGGCGAAAGCGCCAGCGAGCACTTCGAACGCCTGCTGCAAAACGAAGAATACCATTGGGATAATCAGTTTGCTCCTAATGCGGATGAAAATATCGAAGGAGATGAATGGAAAGAAAAGATTTCCTCGCCGCTAACTGTTTTAGAAACATTTGAACAGGAGCAGGAAGCGATTCCCGAGCAGAAGTTACGCCATCATATTTTAACCAAATTTGGCGAATATCTGAGTGATTTTTTAGAACTTCCCACCATTGACGAGATGACATTTGAAGATATTGAAGAATTCTTCTGCATCATCCTGGTAAACGAACTGGCCATGGAAGAAAATCCTGACCTTTATTTTGCCGTGACAACCTTTAAGAAGCTGATCGATTATCTGACCTATAATTTTGATTTATCCTTTCAGGCAGCCTTTGAGCGTTTTGAGCAGGTTGTTGTTCCGCAGTTGCAGCGTGGTTTTAACATTGCCTATCAGTACCAGCGGGAACATCCTTTGGTAGAGTATCTGCTTTCCGGCGAAAAGGAAAACGATACCTTGGTAGAGGGATTTTTTACGGTTGAGCAGATTCTTGGGGAAGCGGGCGTTCTAGAAGATATGCACCTGAAAAGCCATTATCCTGCCGTGGATTTAGGCCAACTTAATACAGCCGTCCTGAATATCGGCGATATCCTGCACGCCCAATTGGCTCTAACAGACAACCTGTGGCGTCTGGTTCATCTGGAAATGGTTTATCCGCAGCAGGCCACACCGTATTTATTATAATGATTAAACCGCGCAATGGCGCAGAATCATACGCTTTACATTTTCCCAAAAACACTTTGCTCCACATTGCCACATAAAATATGGCCGATGGCGATATGTGCTTCCTGAATATGCTGCGTATCGTCGGAAGGGACAATAATATTTATATGACCGCTCTGCTGTAACTTGCCGCCGCCTTTTCCTAACAGAGTAATCACCTTCATGCCATTTTCTTTAGCTGAAGCGACTGCCTGTAACATATTAACAGAATTTCCGCTGGTACTGATGACCAACAAAACATCGTTTGTCTGCCCAAGCGCTTCTACCTGACGGGCAAATATGTTTTCAAAGCCGATGTCATTACCTGCCGCTGTGAGGATGGAGCTATCCGTAGTTAAGGCCACCGCAGGCATCGCCGGACGTTTTAAGTTCGGGCTGAGGCGTACAATGAATTCTGCGGCAATATGCTGAGCATCGGCTGCACTACCCCCGTTGCCGCAAATCAGCAGTTTTTTCCCTTCTTTAAAGGCGTCGCTCAGTGTAACAATAGCTCGCTGAATATCGGCGGAACAAGCGGCAATGGTTTTCTCCTTAACGCGGGCGCTCTCCTGCAAATGCTTGCGAATCTGTTCCTGATAATTCATAAATATTTATTCCTGATGAATGGAGGTGGCGAAGGAACGTAAAAAATGTGGATCGGTGTTTTTCTCCAGGATATTTCCTGTAACCACAAAAGAAGCGCCGGCGGCTACTTTAGCGGCTGCCTCTTCCGGCGTACGGATACCTCCGCCGACAATTACAGGCGTGCTAACGCTGTGGGCAATTCCGTAAATCATTTCGTCAGGAACGGAGTGGTCGGCGCCGCTCCCTCCTTCCAGATAGATCGTCTGAAATCCCATATACTGTGCGGCTAAAGCGTGGGCTACGGCAATTTCCGTCTTGTGCCGTGGCAGCGGCGTGGTGCCGCTCATAAATTCCGCCGAGGTTGGCCGGCCGGATTCCACCAGCAAATAGGCGGTGGAAATGGGTTCCAGCCCCAAACGGTGGATAATAGGCGCGGCAATTACCTGACTGCCGATAATGTGGTGGGCATTCCGTCCGCTAAGCAGCGATAAAAACAGGATAGCGTCGGCATTCCCCGATAGCTGATGAACGCTGCCGGGAAAGATAATCACCGGCAACTCGTCACTGTATTTTTTAAATTCTTTTAGGAAGGCGTCAAAATCCGGCGTTAACAGAAGGCTTCCGCCGACTAAAAAGGCGTCCACGCCGGCTTCGATGGCTTGATTAATAATTGCCGGTAAACGGCGCACGGCCGTTTTGTCGGGATCGATTAGCATTAAATAGCCGGCTTTATGTTTTTGTTTTGCGGCAAGAAGTTTTTTAAATACTGTCATCGTAGGCCTTTAATGGTCGCTGGCTTAAACTCGGCTATGGGAAATAAAAATAGCCGAATATATCTCCCTTTAAAGTTTAAAAATACTAAAATGCCGTTACAAAATCAAGGAGAGCAGAAACGGAATCATGACGCGTTGGTTAGGTCAGGAAAATTTTCACCGCAAGAGTTTCTGCTCCTTCTCATTTTCTTGCCAAAAGAGCCCATCGGCTTATTATGAGGATAAATTCAGGATGTATTTATGAGTTCACTCTAAAAAGGTCTGCCACTGTCATTTTCCCACCACGAAGTGGTTCCTTTCCCGTAGGGATCACTCCGTGG
>CAZIBE010000109.1:0-12341 GCA_964536685.1 uncultured Calditrichaceae bacterium
AAGAGGAATATTCTTAACAGCCTGGGAGTCCTCGTTTTTAACTGGTCATTCATATGTAAAAAAAGGAAAGATTTTTCAATATAGTGAACAAACAATGGCGGGGAAAAGATTTCTCCTCAAATTCGGATTTCATCCTCATTCTCGGTCGAAATGACATTAGGGGGACAGAGGTCTATTAAACATTTTTCATAAAGGAGCGCAAAGTGAAGCAATACAAATTTTTTCTGATTTTGTTTCTATGTCTCATACCCGGCCAGCAAATTTTCGCGCAGGATGCCTCGGAAATCGTGCGAAAAGCCAACGAATTGATTCGCGCTAAAAGCAGTTTTGCTGAAGTTACTATGAAGGTGGTTAAGCCCGACTGGTCGCGCGAAATGCGCATGAAAATCTGGTCCCTGGAGCCGGACTATGCCATGATTCTGATAACCAAACCGGCCAAGGATAAAGGCACGGTTACGCTAAAACGCAAAAAAGAAGTATGGAATTGGATTCCAACCATTCACCGTATTATCAAGATTCCGCCTTCCATGATGCTGCAATCGTGGATGGGCTCCGATTTTTCCAACGACGATTTGGTGCGCGAGTCTTCCATCGTGCAGGATTACACGCACAGCGTGATCGGCGGCGAAACCTATCAGGGGCGCGACTGTTACAAAATTCAGCTTTTGCCCAAGCCCGAAGCGGGCGTCGTTTGGGGCAAGATCATCTCTTTGATCACCAAAAAAGGTTACATGGAGCTGAAAGCGGATTATTATGACGAGGACGGACAACGGGTAAAATCCATGCTCGGCAGCAAGGTAAAAAAAATGGGCGGACGCGTTATTCCCACGCACTGGGAGATGATCCCGCTGGACAAGCCCGGCCATAAAACCGTGCTGGAATACCACAATATAAAATTTAACATCAAACTGAAACCGTCATATTTCTCGCAAAAAAATATGAAGCGCGTTCATTAAGAAGGGAGTGCCATGTACTTTTTATTAAGCTGGCGCAATATCTGGCGCAACAAAAAACGTACGCTGATTGTGGCTTCCTCAGTGTTTTTTGCCGTCATTTTGGCGACGGTGCAGCGCTCGGCGCAGACCGGTTCCTATAGCTATATGATTCATTCCTCGGCTAAAATGTTCACCGGCTATCTGCAAATCCAGCAAAAGGATTACTGGGAAAAACGTTCCTTAAACACCAGTTTCGAGCTGTCGCCGGCGCAACTGGATAAAATCAAACAGATTCCCCATGTGTCCGGTTTAACGCCGCGCCTTGAGGCCTTCGCTCTGGTATCGCATGTTACGCAGACTAAAGTGGCGCAGGTTGTGGGCATCGATCCCCGCAGCGAAGACGCTATGACCGGTTTAAATAGCCGCCTGATTAAAGGAAGCTATCCCGGCATCGATTCCGGCGATATTTTAATTGCCGAAGGTCTGGCGCAGATGCTGCAGGCGGGGGTGGGCGACAGTTTAATTATTTACGGTCAGGGCTTCCACGGTCAAACCGCCGCCGCCAGCCTGCCCATCGGCGGCATCGTTAAACTGCCTTTTGAAATTATGAACAACGGGCTGGTTTTTTTGCCCCTGCCTCTGGCGCAGGATGTGTTTTCCATGGGCCGGCGCATCACCTCTCTGCCTATTATGATCGATAAAACGCGCCACATGGACGAAGTTCTTGCGGCCGTTAAAACTGTGCTTACCGATAATCAAACCATTATGACCTGGGATAAAATGCTGCCCGAGCTGAAACAGGATATTGAATTCGACAATATCGGCGGCATCATCATGCTGGCCATCCTCTATGTCGTCATCGGTTTCGGCGTGTACGGTACGGTAATGATGATGGTAACGGAGCGCGCCCGTGAATTTGGTATTTTAATTTCCGTGGGCATGCGCAAAAAAAAGCTGCTCTTGGTAACCTCGCTGGAAACGCTGTTTGTCGCTTTTCTGGGAGCGGTAGCGGGCATGCTGGTCAGTCTGCCGATCATCCAGTATCTCAGCCGCCATCCCTTTCATATCACCGGACAGGGAGCCAAGATATACGAACAATTGGGCATTGAGCCCATTTTTGCCTTCAGCAACGATCCCCATTTATTGCTGAATCAGGCGCTGGTGGTATTCATCATCGCCTTGATCAGCGCCACCTATCCGGTGCTGTTTATTAGAAAACTTAATCCGACGCAGGCTATCCGCGACTAATTAAAAGGAGAAACACATGTTATTATCGCTTGCCTGGAAAAACATCTGGCGAAATAAAAAACGCAGTATGGTTATTGTTGTGGCCATCGCCTTCGGCCTCTGGGGCGGACTCTTCTCCGATGCTCTCATGGTCGGCATGACCGAATCGATTGTAACCACCGCCGTAGATCGCCATCTGGCCCATATTCAAATTCATCTGCCCGGATTCACTAAAGATAAAGATATAAAAAAATTCATCCCTGACGGTCAGAACATTGCCGCCGCCATCCGTTCTCTGCCCGGCGTTAAAGGCGTCTCCGCCCGGACATTGATTCAGGGCATGGCCGCCTCGCCCAATTCATCCTACGGCGTAAATATTTATGCCATTCAACCGGCGCAGGCGCGGCAGGTGACACGGATTTACGAACGCATAGTCAGCGGCACCTATTTGGATTCGCAAAAACGCAATCCCATCATCATCGGTAAAAAACTGGCCAAACGGTTGAATTTAAAACTGCACTCTAAAATTGTTTTGAGTTTTGAAGATTTAAACGGCAATATCATGTACATGGCCTGCCGCGTGGTCGGCTTGTTCAAGACGGCGGCCGCCGATTTTGACGAATCAACGGTATTTTTGCGGCAAAAAGATCTCTCACGTCTGTTGGGCGGCCCGCCTGTGGTTCATGAAATTGCCATCCGTTTGCAAAACAGCGCGCTCATCCCGCAGGTGCAGGCCCGGCTGCAAAAAGAGTATCCGCAATTGCAGGTGCAGAACTGGAACGAAATCGCGCCCGAACTTTCCTTTTTGGCGCAAACAATGGATATGTACGCTTACGTATTTGTGGGCATCATCTTGCTGGCTTTATTATTCGGCATCACCAACACCATGCTGATGTCCGTGGTGGAGCGCACGCGGGAGTTCGGCGTGCTCATTGCCATCGGCATGAAAAAAGTGCGCGTGTTCACCATGTTGATTCTGGAAACCATCATGCTGACCTTTACAGGCGGTATTGCCGGCATCGCAATCACCGCGTTGAGCGTCAGCCTTTTGGCCCGCAGCGGCGTTGACTTTTCCTTTTATGCCGCCAGCCTGGAAAGCTTTGGCTCTTCCGCTATCATCTATCCGTCGCTGCCGGCGGCCATGTATTTTATTTTAACGCTGATGATTTTGATTACAGCAAATATTTCCGCTTTTTATCCGGCATGGAAGGCCACGCACATTCTGCCGGCTAAGGCAATCAGACAATAATAAAACAGGAGATAGATAACATGGCCTTGATCGAAATGCAAGATTTAACCAAAATTTACAACACAACGGCTGTTCCGGTACACGCCGTGAACGATGTGAATCTGAAGATCGAAAAATCGGAATTTACGGCTATTGTCGGCCCCTCCGGCTCCGGCAAAACTACCTTGCTTAATATCATTGGCGGACTGGATAAGCCCACGGAAGGCAAAGTGCTCATCGACGGCGAAGATATTGCCGGATTTTCCGCCGGTCAGATGGTCGATTACCGGCTGCACCATATCGGCTTTGTCTTTCAGGCGTACAATTTAATTCCCGTACTGACGGCCAGAGAGAATGTGGAATTCATTATGTTATTGCAGAATATTCCCAAAAAGGAACGGGAACAGCGGGCCATTGAGTTATTGCAGGCCGTGGGGCTGGGCGACCGCATCGATACGCGTCCTTCGCAGCTTTCCGGCGGACAGCAGCAGCGCGTGGCCGTGGCCCGGGCGCTGGCCTCGCGTCCCAATTTTGTGCTGGCTGACGAGCCGACCGCTAATCTGGATTCCGCTTCCGCCGAAGCGTTATTGGATATGATGGAACAACTCAACGAAACATATCAGATGACCTTCATCTTTTCCACGCACGATGTGCGCGTGATGAAACGCGCCCGGCGCATCGTAACGCTGGTGGACGGACATGTGGAAAAGGATGAAACGGCGAAATAATTACGAATTAGGAGTTGGGAATTAGAAGAAGAATTTAGAAAATAGAATTCAGGAACCAAGAACCAAGAACCAAGTGCCAAGGGCCGACGCCAAGGGCATGCCTTCGGCAGAGCTAAGGCCGCGCCGATAGGCGGGCAAGCAAAAGAAGAATGAAAAAAGCTCTGTGTTCTCTGTGATCTCAGTGGTTAATTAGGAACTAGTAATCAGAAAACAGGATTTAGGAACTGGGAACGGGGAATTGAAAAGTGTAAAGCATTAAGTGTTAAGCGATGAAAAGCGGGAAAAGTAGGGACGGAATGCTTTCCGTCCAAAATGTGGCAAAGCGGCGTGCGACCCTTGCGAATCCTGATAGGATTCGTAAGGTTTGATTGATGTTCTTTACAATTTTTATGAGCCATTCCTGCCCCATTGGGGCTTGCCCCTTTGGGGAGAGGATTAGGAAAGGTTCCCTGAGCGTCATCTTCCTTGAGTCATCGCCCGCAATGTCATTTCCGCGTAAGCGGAAATCCGGAAAACTCCAGCTTTACCAGTATTAATCTGGATGCCCGATCCAGTCGGGCCTGACATGTACAGCATTTTGTCATTCCCGCGCAAGCGGGAATCCCAATTATATTTCGCAAAGCGATGATCTCCTTGATTCCGGCTTGAGGCAATGCCTCTCTGCGCTGCACAACAGTGGCAGGCCGGAATGACATTTTTTCAATGATGTAAAGGAAATTTTGTTCAGGTAATGATATGAAACATTTTATACAAATTAAACTTGTGTTTTTGTCCCTTGCGCTGTTGTCCGGCGCTCTGCCGGCGCAGGAATCTTCTTTGGAATTGGGCGGTTACATTAAAAATTTAGCCAGCTACCAGCACGGCGAATTCAGCGGTACGCCGACGAATGCCGGTCATTTTCAGAACACGCTGCAAGGCCGGCTGAATTTGAGCTGGTACGCAACGGAAAACCTGACCGCCGCCCTGGAATCCCGCCACTTGTTGATATATCAAAAACATTTAAAGCAAAGCAGCGCTTTTTTGGATATTTTTAATCGCAGCCAGTACTATTTTGATCTGCAAAAAACGTTTGTAGATGAAAATGACATTCAGTTGCAGTCGGAAATCGATCGCCTGTATCTGGACTGGAACTGGCAGGATTTGCAGGTTACGCTGGGCCGCCAGCGCATCGCCTGGGGCAGTTGTCTGGTATGGAATCCCACGGATTTGTTCAATCCCTTTAACATCCTTGATTTTGATTACGAAGAAAAACCGGGCACGGACGCCCTGCACGCGCAGTACTATTTTGGCGCTGTGTCGCAAGTTGATGTGGCGGTTTCCCCCGGCCGCCGGGCGGAAGACGTCATTTACGCCGCGCGCTACTTTTTTAATTATGGCGATTACGATTTTAATCTGATAGCCGGCTGGCAGAAACAGAGTTTGCGTTTGGGCGCCGGTTGGTCAGGGCAAATCATGGACGGCGGCTTTCGCGGCGAATTTTTGTACAGCCGGCCGCACATCAGCTACAATCCCGCGCAGTTCATGCCGCAGCCTGTGCCTGTGTTGCTGCCGCAAAAGAAAATCACGAAGCCCTATGTTACCGTGGCTCTATCTTACGATTACACTTTTCGCAACAGTTTTTACTGGCATACGGAATATCTGTACAACGGTCTGGGCACAACCGGAGATGCCGCTGCCCGAGGGATGGAAACGCTTGTGACCGGCGAGCTAACGCCGGCGCGGCATAGTTTGTTTCAGGAATTTGCCTATAATGTAACGCCGCTATGGCGCGCAGCTGTATTTGTTATTTACAATCCCTGCGATCGCTCATGGATTGCCGCTCCTTCGCTGCAATATTCGCTTTCCGATAATGCCGAGCTGTATCTTTTAGCGTTCCCTTCCAAAGGCGTAAAAGATTCCGAATTCGGCGCTTTGCCCAGTTGGTACTTTGTGAGAATGAAGTATTCCTTTTAATACTGCAAAAGGGAAAAGAAATCCTTCATAATACATCTCAACTACCTTCAAAAGAGTGAACACATGTACCAAAGCGTAACAGTTTAAAACGAAAACAAGTACCGGAGCAGAGCATGCCGATCAGTGCGGTAAGCATTATACAGATCGACATAGAACTTTATTCTAACCGTCTACGAGGGAAAGGGAGCGCATTGTGCGATATATGGACTCTATCCGAAAGCCGGCAGGAAAAATTATTTATGTCTTTACATGGGGACATTCATATGTTATGTTAATGATATAAACTCTATGAAGGCATTAAAGTGAATACACGAGTTTCACATTTGCCTGTTATAGTTTTAACCGGCGCCTCCGGTTTTGTAGGCCGGTATTTTATTGAAGCCTATCAGGACGATTATTACATCTATGCCTTAGCCCGGCGTTCACAAAAAGCAGCCGATATCCCTTTTCATAAAAATATTCACTGGCTTCGGGTGGATATTTCTCATGAGAAAGAGATTAAGCGCATCCTTAATGAGATTGCACGGAATGGAGGCGCGGATTTTTTTCTGCACTTTGCGGGGTTTTTTGATTTTCATAGACAATATGATCCCGAATATCAAAAGACAAACGTGGATGGAACGCGATATATTTTGGAAGCAGTAGCCGACTTACATTTAAAACGTTTTATCTTCACCAGTTCATTGGCCGTGTTTGATGTTTTTAAATCGGATGAGATTTATAATGAGCTTAGCACGCCGAACGCTACCTTTCCATATGCCTGGAGCAAACGGGAAGGCGAAAAAATCATTAAAAAACATTCTTCTTATTTTCCGTGTACAGTTTTACGTTTAGCCGCTATATTTAGTGATTGGTGTGAACATCGGCCTCTCTATTCAATGCTCTGTACATGGCTTTCAAACCGATGGGATCAGCGCTTTTTAGCAGGGAAAGGAAAGACGGCCATTCCGTATTTACATATAAATGACCTTCTTCGGCTGCTGTGTTGTGTTATCAAACAAACCGATGAGCTTCCCCGATGCCATATCCTGCACGCGACGCCGGGGAAGTGTACGTCTCATAAAGAACTTTTTCAACTTGCTTATGCCTATAATTTTTTTCACTCGGCTAAACCTGTTTTCATTCCTAAATGGATAGCGACCTGCGCCATTGCTCTGCGTAATATTATCGGCTGGCCGCTAAACAAACAGCCCTTTGAGCGCTTGTGGATGATGAAATACATAGACCATGAATTAAATGTCGATTCTGCCTATACGAGAAATTTTATGAAGTGGGGATTAATCGAGCGGAATACGATTAACCGCCGGATTCCATTTATGATCAGCAAGATGAAAAGCAATCCTTTTGAATGGCATTACCGGAATAAGATGCGACCGTCTTTTGCAGAAACCGAAAGACCGTATTTAAAAATTTACGAGGAGATGTTAAGGCTGCAGGATAAAGCCGTACAGGAAACACTGCGACAATTACGCGCCAAACAGAATACACATAAATTCCCGGGCTATCAGAAACTTAAAATTGAAAAACTGATTCATCGTATCGAATACATCTATAAAATGTTGGAGATCGATGTTTGTACAGGCGACCGGTCTCACATATTAAATTATGCGCACAATCTGGCAAAGGAAAGGTACCTGGAGAACTTCTCTTCCGAAGAAGTGATGAGCGCTGTAAAAGTTACGGCCGATGTAATTATACGGATTCTCTTGGAGCAGGAACACTTAAAGGGAATGAAGCAAAGAATATATGATGAGATAATGCTTACTTTGCAGATGGCTATGGATGAAATTGAAGATACTTACGAATATCTGGAAACACACCCGCAGGCCTTAAAGAAAGTATAGGACCAACCGTCTTAATTATGGATTCATCTCATACTGATCCTTAAGGTTGTACACCTGTTGTTGCAACACGTATTCAAATCGTTGCCTGTTCACCGCCGGTTTGCGCAGCATACGTTTGCAAAGTATCCGCTGGCGTGTCGTACTGCTGGTTTTGGAATAAAGCTGCAAAGCAAACTTGGAAAAATCACGCACCATAAAATCAAACATCTGATCCAGCAAGGCGTCTTCTATCTGAAGTAATTTGGCATTCTCGATTATCAGTTGTCCGTAAACCACTAAAGTGAACAACTCGCCTAAAATCAACAAAAAATCAAAATCCTTGGTTTGCTCCTTGCTGGGTTTGGCCGTAAGCAAAAATAGTTTGAAAATACGAATCTGTTTTTTGAAGATTTCAATATTGGGCAGACGCACGCTGTTGTAAACAGAGCGGTAATCATGAAAACGGATTTTGCCCAGACCGCGCGTCGCTCCCTGCCTAAAAAGAAAATCATCATTCTGCAGATTATTTTGGATGGGAACATCTGCATATTTTTTCGGCTTGAAAAAGTAGTTGGCCATGAACTTAATAATCAGGGCCATGTTCACATGCACAGTGCCTTCCAGCTTGGGCAACGCCCGGATATCGCGCACGGCCATCTCAAAATACATGTCTTTTTCGAAGCCCTTAGCGGCGATGATCTCCCACAGCAGATTGATCACCTCTTCGCCCTGACTGGTGACCTTCATTTTCTGGATGGGGTTGAACAGCAGGTAGCGGCGATCTTCGGGCGAGGCGGCGCGCATATAGTCGGCCGCCCGTAACGCAAATAATTTCATGGCGGTCAGCCGGGCGTATGCATCCACAAAAAATTGTTTAATGTGCGGAAAATCGCTGACAAAGGAATCGAACAAACGGCGGTGGGAGGCGTGATTGAGCGCTTCGTAAAAAGCGTGCGTGCAGATGCCGATGGAAGCCCAGCCCAGATTAAACTTGCCAACATTGACCGTATTCAGGCTGGCGTCCCAGGCAGCACGGCCCTTGGACAGGATATCCGTTTCGTTTATCGGATAGTTATTCAGACGGAACTCGGCCACATAGCTTTGTGAATTAACCACATTTTGCGCCAATTCGTATTTTTCATGCTCCGGTCTTGCCACGAAAAAGACATAATCCCCGTTATGGGAAAATTTGCCGAAGACGGAAACCAGCGCGGCCACATTGCCGTTGCCGATGTAGTATTTACTGCCGTTTGCCTTGTAGCTGCCTTTTCCATCAGGCGTTAGCGCCATTTCGCTGGAATACAGATCGGCGCCGTGTTCTTTTTCCGATAGTCCGAAAGCGAATACCGCGCCATTTTCTAAATCGTCGGCTGTTGCCCGTTTAACGGTTTCGTTATCGCTCATCCAGACGGGCCCTAAACCTAAAATAGTCACCTGCCAGGCGTACCAGTAGGCCAGGCCGTAAAAGCCCAAAATTTCGTTAAACTGGCAGTTGCGGTAGGTATCCCAGCGGTAGTCTTCGCCTTTTCCGTAAGGCGGTGGCGTCAGCAGACGGGCGAACAGTTTTTCCTTTTTGACGAAGTCCAGAAAATCGGCGTACCAAACGCGTTCGTGATCGTCTTCTTTGATTTTCCGTTTGCCCTTGTTTTCAAAAAAAGCGACGGTTTTTTGCATTATCTCTTTTGATGCGTCATCCAGATGTTCAAAGCGTGTTTGCTTGGGATGAAGTAAAATCATATGCAATATTCTGATTTATTTTCGTATGGTATATGTTTCATCTCTGAGAAGAATAACTTTATTGGAAAAATCCGTTATTTCACAAAATTATTCCAATAGTTTAATTACTAATTAACATTTAATCAAAATAAATGTCAAGAGAGAATTAAAAACATAACAGCTTGGAGCTAATCATACTCCAGCCTGGTGGCTTCATCCGCCAGCGTGGCTTCTAAAATTTTTGGCCACTGGCTGCCGTCCCAGGTTTTTAATTGCTGGTGCGTTAATAAATATTTTTGCGGAATAGGATGCGTACCGTAAACCACTTCCAGTCCGTACTTGGTAGTGATGTAATCGTGGAAGTAGGCCAGATAAGGGCAGGGCGGATAGCCCACTAACAATCCGGTGGCCAGATGAATGATCTGTGCGCCGTTCTTGGCCATTTCGTCCACGGTGTACTCGATGTTGCCGCCGGGGCAGCCGTCGCAGGTGGTATAGCCGACTAATTCTACCTCTTCGTCTCTGTATCGGCTAAAAGCTCCTTCCCGCTGGCGCATAGCCCGGAAACACTTGCCGCCGGCGCAGCGCCGGTAGCGATCGCAGATGATGATGCCGATTTTGGTTGGTTCAGCCATGGTACACCTCCTCCTGTATTAAAGGACGTATTTTACATTTATTGGATACTATAACCGCGCTTTAACCCAACTCTCCAATCCGCCGGGAATGATGATTTCCTGAGCCGCAGCGCCGATGGGCGGCAGGGCGTATTCCTTGCCTTCGGCGGTTAAACGGGCGTTTTTAAAATCGATGATAGCCGTAATGCCGGTGCGCACGGTGAGCTGTTCACCGCCGAATCGCGCTTTGAGATCGCGGATAAAATCCGGCGCTTCAATCACTAAGAAACCGTTGTTAATGGCGTTGCGCTTGTAGGTTTCGCTAAAGGAACCGGCCAGCACCAATTGCAGACCGCGGTATTTAAGGGCCGTAGCCGCCTGTTCGCGCGAGCTGCCTGTACCGAAATTGAAACCTCCGGCCAGAATATCGCCTTCTTTCACGATGCTGACGAATTGCGGATCGTAGTTTTCCATGACCACCTGCGCCTGTTGTTGGGGCGTGATGTCGTCCTGATAGGTGTACTTGCCGGGATAGATGCCGTCGGTGTTCATATTATCCGCCGGGCAGAAAATCACTTCGCCACTGAGTCGTTCGGGGAAGCCGTCGAGAATTTTTATGTCGGCGCTTTTGGCGCTCGGTTTTGTATTTTCTTTGATTTTGCCTTTCAAGGGCGCCTCGTCGAATGCCTCCGGCCAGTCAATTTTACCACTGACAGCCGAGGCTGCCACCACCGCCGGCGAAGCCAGATAGGCCTGCGCCTTGGGCGAACCCATGCGTCCCTTAAAATTACGATTGGTGGCCGAGATGCCCACCTCGCCGTCTTCCAATAATCCCGTGCCCAAACCGATGCAGGGACCGCAGCCCGGGGGCAGGGGAATGGCGCCGGCATCTATCAAGGCCTGCCAGTCGCCGCGCTGTTCGGCCTCTTTCTGCACTTCGCTGGATGCGGCGGCGATGTAAAATTTAACGTGCGGAGCCACTTTTTTACCGCGCACCACGGCCGCGGCCTGAGCGATGTCTTCCGTGCGGCTGTTCACGCAGGAAACCAGATAGGCTTTGTGTACGGTAATATTCTTTTTACGCATTTCGCTGACGACGGACATGGTTTTCACATTATACGGTCCGGCCACACAGGGGCGCACGGCATCCAAATCAAAAACGATCTCTTTGGCGTAATAAGCGTCGGCGTCGGCCTGCGGCAGATTGTTTTGCAGCTCGCTTAGACGCGCTTCATTCAGGCGCGGATGAACGCCTTTGCCATCGGCGTCTGAGGGCACGCCGGGCAGTCCGCGCTGTTGCACAAAAGCGATGCGCTTGCGTAACCAGTCGAGCGTGACATCGTCAATGGGGAACACGCCGGCCAGCGCGCCCCATTCCGTGGTCATATTGGCGATGGTCAGCCGCTGGTCAATAGACAGGCAGGAGAGCCCTTCGCTGCTGAACTCGATAGCGTGGTTCAATACTTCATCGTGATTAAAATAACCGGCCAGAGCGATGATCACGTCCTTTCCGGTAACGCCGGGACGCAGGGAACCGCTGAAAATCACTTTAGCCACCGCTGGAATCTGCCACCAGGTTTGTCCGCTGGCCCAGATACCGGCGGCGTCGGTGCGCACTACCGGCGTGCCCAGGCAGCCCAGACCGCCGTACATATTGGAATGGCTGTCCGAAGCCACCATCATGCTGCCGGGAAAGGCGTAGCCCTCTTCCACCATGATCTGGTGCCCGATGCCGCGGCCGGCGCGGTAAAAATCCACGCCCATCTCTTTGGCGAAGGCTTCTATTTTAGCGTATTTTTGCAGATTTTTTTCGCTGCTATCCTGAATATTATGATCCAAAGCAAAGACCGGCTGACGGGGATTAGCCATCTTGCTTGCGCCGATACTGCGGAATTTGGGGATGACCGCGCCGGTATTGTCGTGCGTCATCACATGGGCCGGACGGATGGCGATGTAATCGCCGCTGTGTACGCGCTGGCCTTTTTTCAGACCAACGGTAAATTTTTGCGCTATTTTTTCAATCAGATTCTGGGGCATGTAGTTTCTCCGTTAAGTATTGAACTTAAATCCCATCCAGATGGGTTTTATTCCCCGACCCTTGGGTCGTTATAATTATT
>CAZIBE010000110.1:0-12280 GCA_964536685.1 uncultured Calditrichaceae bacterium
TTGTACACTTTGCTACAATTTTTTTTAAAAAATAAAGAACTTTAGAAATTTAGGTATAATTTAGATAAGTAAACAATGCGATTTATCTTGTATTTCCAATAAATATTTTTGTAAATTGTCGTGGTAAATTACTGCTATTCAATCGCACATTCAGTAACGTTTAAAATTCCATGGAGGCGCCATGAGCGGAAAGATAATCACGCTTACCAGACACATCATCGAAGAACAGCGCAAGTTCCCCGAAGCAACCGGCAAATTTACCGATTTGATGAACGATATTGCCTTTGCGGCTAAACTGATCTCCTATCATACCAATAAAGCCGGATTAATGGGCATTTTAGGAGAGACCGAAAATATTAACGTACAGGGCGAAATCGTTAAAAAGCTGGATGTGTTTGCCAACGAAACAATGGTGCGCGCGCTGGACCATAGCGGGCATACCTGCGTGATGGCTTCCGAAGAATCTGAAGATGTTATTCCGATTCCCGAAGAATACCCGCTGGGCAAATATGTCGTCATGTTTGATCCTCTGGATGGTTCCTCCAATATTGACGCCAACGTTAGCGTGGGTACCATCTTTTCCGTTCTTTCCCGTAAAACGCCCGACGGCCGGCCGGGAACTTTAGCCGATTGTTTGCAGCCCGGCTACAAACAAGTGTGCGCCGGCTATGTGATTTACGGTTCCAGCACTATGTTGGTGTACACTACCGGCAACGGCGTTCATGGTTTTACGCTCGATCCCAGTTACGGCGAGTTCATCCTTTCCCATCCCAATATCAAAATGCCTAAAAAGGGCAACATCTACAGCATAAACGAAAGCAATTTCGATTACTGGGAACAGGGCGTTAAAAATTACATCAGCTATATTAAAAAGGTCGATCCCGAAACCGATCGTCCTATGAATTCGCGCTATATCGGTTCCATGGTCAGCGATATCCATCGCAATCTGCTTTACGGCGGTATCTTCATGTATCCGGCCAGCACTAAATCGCCGCAGGGCAAACTGCGCCTGTTGTACGAAGCCAATCCAATGGCCTTTATTGTGGAGCAGGCCGGCGGTAAAGCCAGCGACGGTCAGAAGCGTATTTTAGATATTATGCCGGAAAAATTACACCAGCGGGTGCCGCTGTTCATCGGTTCAACCGAAGATGTGAAGATGGCTGAAGATTTCATGGCAGGAAAACGGTGAAAGATCTTAGTCCAAAAGATCATTTCATATCGGACGAAGAAACGGGATTCATGGAGGGATTCATTGCTTTGAATCCCTCCGCTGGCGACGCCGGATTTTTAAGTGAACGTCAAATTATCCGCGCAATGAACAGATTTGATGCATGTAATCCCAATGAATGACCTATTTATAGTTAATCCAAAAACTGATATTTAATCAGCGAGGCTCGCGGCATCGGGGTTGCCAATCATGTTTTGCTTCAATTGGCGCGTTACTCACCTATTTAGTTTAAATTTGTTAAGTATAGCACTATTATTACTCCCCTAAAATTCTTATATTTTACCTGCCTTAAGCGCCTGAGAAAAAATTAGGGTGGAAAACTTATTAAAATGGGAAATTCTGCCGAGATTAACCGTAACTAATCAAATGTAAATATGAAACTTCAAATACAATTCACCGTAGTACCATAGTATTAAAACCGGCTTACACTGCATGGTTTATTTTTTATGCACAATTTTAAAACGGAGTAATTATGTTTAGAATTATCTTAGTCCTGTTATTGAGCGCCGCCTTATTGTGGCAGTGCGGCCGCCGCAACGATCCGCAAAATCAAAAACACGCACCGTCAGATTCCGCCCAAGCAATGAAGCAGAATAAAAAAGAAACGGTTCCCGTGGAAGTTACCGCCGTAACGCGCGGCGATATTTCCAATTACCTGCTCCTTAGCTCCAATCTGGAAACGGAAATCATGGCCGATGTTTATTCCCGCGTGCAGGGTATTGTGGACAATATATTAAAGGAAGAAGGACAATATGTGCGCAAGGGCGAAGTTATGCTTACGCTGGAAGCCAGGGAGTACGAACTCAAGGCCGAAAAAGCCCACTTGGACTATGAAAATCAATTGAATAATTACAAACGCTTAGAGGTTATGTTTCAGAAGAACCTGTTAAGTAAAGAAGAATTTGAAAAGGCCAAATACACCAAGGAAACCGCGCGCGTGCAATGGGAAGAGGCTAAACTCAATTTGGGTTACACTAAAATCAAATCGCCCATTTCCGGACGCGTAGGCGAACGCCTGGCCAAAATCGGGAAGCGCATTCAGCCCACAGACAAACTGTTTTCCGTGGTGGATAATTCGCAGGTCATCGCCGTGGTTTACGTACCGGAAAAAAATATCAATCAGTTAAAAATTGGCCAGAAGGCCAAGGTATTTTCGGATAATCTGGGCGGACAAAGTTTTGACGCCTGGATTAAACGCATCAGCCCGGTGGTGGACCCGTCCAGCGGAACCTTCAAGGTAACCGTAGGCGTGCGTAACCGCTCCAACCGTTTGCGTCCGGGCATGTTCGTCAACGTCAATATCATCATTGATACGCACAAGGATGTGGTGCTCATTCCTAAAAACGCCGTCGTTTACGAAAACGAGGCTATGATTGTTTATGTTGTGCGTGACGGCGTGGCATATAAAATCCGCCTTACGCCGGGCTACGAAGATAATGAGAAGATCGAAAGCTTGCAGGATATCGAAGCCGGAGAAAAAATAATCGTCGTCGGACAAGCCGGGATGAA
Source organism: uncultured Calditrichaceae bacterium (assembly GCA_964536685.1). Classification (GTDB taxonomy): domain Bacteria; phylum Calditrichota; class Calditrichia; order Calditrichales; family Calditrichaceae; genus CAZIBE01. The sequence goes on from CAZIBE010000110.1 coordinate 2,738, forward strand.
GGACAAAACGCCCGTTAACATCGTCAACGAACGTCCCAATGCCCTGGCCGCAGGGGAAGCGATTAGGAATTAATAATTGAGAATTGTGAATCGGGTGGAGAGTATTTAGTGTCAAGCAGGGTTGAAAAAAAATTAGAAAATAGAAAATAGAAAACAGGGAAGAGGGAAGTATTAAGTATTAAGTAGTAAGTAGTAAGGAAAGAGGAATCATGAATCAGGAAAGAGTGTAAAGCCCATGGGGAATGGATAAAACACTTTAACACGCGTTCTAATTTCTGTCTACTGATTACTGTTTTCTAATAACCATAACAAAAAACTAACAGCTAAAAGCTAACAGCTAACCGCTAATTAAATCCGGGAACACTCAATGAGTAAAGCGTCTGACAGTAAAAAGAGTTTTTATACATTTACCACAAAACGGCCGGTCGCCATCCTCATGGTAGTCATCGGCGTGTTTGTTTTTGGCTTGATTTCTTACCAGCAATTGCCGTTGAATCTGATGCCGGAGATGACCTATCCCAGTTTAACGGTCCGTACCGAGTATCCGGGCACGGCTCCCGAAGAGGTGGAAACGACCATCTCCCGTCCGGTGGAACAGGCCCTGGGCGTAGTGGATAATCTGGTGTCCATCAGTTCCGTATCCAAAGCCGAACAATCGGATGTGATTCTGGAATTTACCTGGGACACGGATATGAACAAGGCCACGGCCGACGTACGCGAAAAATTAGATCAGGTGTTTTTACCGGAAGACGCCAAACGGCCCTTAATTCTGCGTTACGATCCTTCACTGGATCCTATCATGCGCGTCGGACTATACGGCCGTGCCAGTTTAACGCGTTTGCGTTACATCGCCGACGAGGAAATCAAGCGCGCTCTGGAAACCGTGGACGGGGTGGCCGCCGTAAAAGTTAAAGGCGGTTTAGAGGAAGAAATCCATGTGGAATTGGACGAGCAAAAACTAACGCTGATCGGCATGGATATTCAAACGGTAAAAAATCGTCTGGCCGAAGAAAACGTTAATCTGGCCGGGGGAAATCTGAAGGAAGGGCAAACCGAATATCTGGTGCGCACGCTGAATGAGTTCAAAACGGTGGATGAAATCAGGAACGTCATCATCGGCCGCTGGAACGGAGTGGACATCAAGGTAAAAGACGTGGGCAATGTGTACCGCACCAATAAGGAACGGCAGATTATCACGCGCATTAACGGGCAGGAGAGCGTGGAAATTCAGATTTTCAAAGAGGCTGACGCCAATATCGTTGCCGTAGCCCAGCGCGTTAAGGATAAGCTCTACGGTACGCCTCAGCAGCAGGCCTTTGTTAAACGCATGCAAAAAATGAAGGCCTCCCCAAAGGCTGCCCGTAGAGCCGGCGGGCCTAATCAGCGAAATGCGGGCATGCTGGAAAAACAGATGACTAATTTTATTACTTACACCTTGCCCCAGGATATTCACATACATACTCTGTCCGATCAATCTATTTTTATTAAGAATTCCATCGACGAGGTAAAGAGCACCGCTATTCAGGGCGGTATTTTGGCCATCCTGGTACTCTTTGTCTTTTTACGAACGTTAAGCGCGACGGTCATTATTGGTTTGGCTATTCCGCTATCCATCATTGCCACTTTTGCGCCCATGAAGATGTTTGGCGTATCATTGAACATCATGTCGCTGGGCGGTTTGGCCTTAGGTATTGGTATGTTAGTGGATAATTCCATTGTGGTGCTGGAGAGTATTGCCCGTTGCCACGAGGAAGGCGACGGCATCATCGACGCCACCATTCGCGGCGTGCAGGAAGTGGGCGGGGCGGTGATCGCTTCTACCTTGACCACTATCGCTGTCTTTTTTCCCATCGTATTTGTGCAGGGGGTGGCCGGGCAGGTGTTCGGCGATTTGGCCTTAACAGTCGTCTTTTCACTCTTGGCTTCGCTGTTGGTGGCTCTGTTTGTAATTCCCATGTTGTCCTCGCGCGAGACAGACGCTTTTGTGCAGGGTGTATCGTTGGATAAATCATCCCGTGATTTTATTTTAAACGTTCCGTTAAAAGGCGACGTGGATGGTTTGTTTACAGGAAACGAAAAGCAGAGTTGGTTTAAAAATTTGCTCCGCGGCTTGCTACTTGTACTTAAATCGCTTGGCGTTTGGCTGTGGCGCAGCTTAATTGTGCTGGCAGCGTTTGCTCTTGCCGTGTTAAAAGCCGTTGTCCTGTCGTTATTGGTTGCCTTGCAGCCTCTGGGCTTTGTTTTGCGTAAACTCTTCCGCTGGGATTACGGCGCCATGGTTAAACGGCTGGCGCAAGGCCAGCTGGCCTTTACGCAAAAAGTTCGTCCCGCTTATCTGTCCTTCCCTTCGGCAGGTAATTTATACGCCGATTTTGCCGGTTTAAAAAAGCGCTTATTCGGGAGCGGCAAGTTACGCTTTTTGCTGCGGCTGCCGGCAGGGTTGGTAAAATCCGTTTATTATATCGTTAAGTTTTTTATCGGATTGTTGTTAGAAATTGCCTTTCGATTTTTTCACGCGGGCTTATTGCTTGTGGGATTGTTCTTTTATTTTCTGTATCTGGAAAGCCGCCTCTTTTTCACGGCGCCGGCAAATTTTATCCTGGCGCTGTTTAATTGGTCTTACGGTTATGTGGAGCGTTCCTATCCGGATTTGCTTAAAAAAGCGCTTAAAAATAAATATGCCGTAGTGGGCGGGGCGCTGCTGCTGTTTCTCTTCAGCATTTTTGTCATCTGGCCAAATTTAGGCAGCGAGTTGATTCCGGAAGTGCATCAGGGCGAATTTTATGTGGAATTGCAGTTGCCGGTGGGTACGCCGGTGGAACGGACAGACGCCCGCATTCTGGACATCGCCGAAAAAATCCGGCAGATTCCTGCGGTAGCCCAGGTAGCCTCTGTGGCCGGAACGGATAAAAGCTCCACGTCACACAGCGAAGAGGGCGAACATACCGCCAAGCTGACCGTACGTTTAAAACCGGTTTCTAATGTGGCCGCCGCCGAAGAGCGCGTAATTGCCAAAATTCGTACTATTATGCAAAGCCACTCCGGCATCAACAGCGATATAGCCCGGCCGACCATTTTCAGTTTTAAAACGCCCATCGAGGTGTACATCAAAGGTTACAATCTGGCGCAATTACAGCATTACAGCAGCGAGTTAGAAGCGCGCATGTCGGAAATCCCCGGGCTGGTGGATGTGAAGTCAAATATCCAGCGCGGAAATCCCGAAGTGCAGATATTTTACAACCGCCGCCTGCTGGCGCGTCATGGTTTGAGCATCCGCAACGTGGCCACCATCGTGCGTAATAAGGTGCGCGGCGATGTGGCTACGGAATTTAAAGAAGCCGACCGGCGCATTGATATATTAGTGCGCCTGCGCGCTAACGATCGCCAAAGCCTGGATGATTTACGCCATTTAGTGATTAATCCCGGCGCGTCCATCCCTATTCCGCTGCAGGCTGTGGCCGATATTCGCGTAAACGAAGGCCCCTCTGAAATCCGCCGTATGAATCAGCAGCGAACTGCTGTGCTCAGCGCTAACGTGGCGCCGGGCTACAATCTCAGTAAGTTGAATCAGGTTATCTATGATCAAATTACGGCCATGGATTTACCCACGGATTTTACCTTTGAAATCGGCGGGCAGAGCAAGGAAATGGCGACTTCTCTGAACAGCCTGGCTATGGCGCTGGCTTTAGCCATCTTTTTGGTTTACATTGTCATGGCCTCGCAATTCGAATCGCTGGTGCATCCGTTCATTATTATTTTTACCATTCCGCTGGCCATTATCGGCGTGATAATTTTTCTCTATCTGTTCAATATTCCGCTTAGCATCGTCGTCTATTTAGGGATGATTATTCTTGCCGGAATTGTAGTGAATAATGCCATTGTGTTGGTGGATTACATCAACCACCTGCGCAGTAAAGGCATGGCCAAATACGAAGCCATTATTCAGGCCGGAAAGGTCCGTTTACGTCCGATTATGATGACCACATCGACTACCGTGCTTGGTCTGCTGCCCATGGCTTTGGGACTGGGCGACGGAGCGGAAATCCGCACGCCCATGGCTATTACAGTTATCATCGGTTTAACCACATCCACTTTGCTCACCCTGGTGGTAATTCCCACGGTGTATGATATTGTGAACCGGGAAAAAGTTCCGGTTGAAGCAGGTGCGCCCGAAGCGGCCATAGAAGGACAGGGGAGCGAGTAATGAATCGAAATGAGAAGCTGTTAGAAGGGCAAAAAATCGGTTTGCTTCCGCGAATTGCTTTAACGCGCCCTGTTTCGGTAATAATGATTTTGATAGCGCTGATTGTCGTCGGGGGCATTGCCTATCAGAAAATATCGGTGGAACTGATGCCGGCCGGTTTTACGCCGCCCTTTTTAGGCGTTTGGGCGCCCTATCCCAACGCCAATCCTGAGGAGGTGCAGGAATTCATTGCCCGCCCCATCGAGGAAGTAGTGCGCACCATCAAAGGCGTGCAGAATGTGGAAACCAACAGCTCCGCCAACGGCTGCTGGACCTTCATCCGCTTCAATCAGGGAACGGATATGGATTTGGCTTACAGCCAGCTGCGCGATCGTCTGGACCGCGCCAAAGCCGATTTGCCCGATGATGTGGAGCGCCTGTATATCCGCAAATGGACTAACGATGACGAACCGGTGATGTGGATCGCCCTGATTCCCCAGGAGCCCATCGACGATCCATACTTTTTTGCCGAGCAAATGATTAAAAAGCCCTTAGAGCAAATCGACGGCGTGGCCAACGTAGAGATTTCCGGCGCCGACGAAAAATCCATTCAGATTTATATCAATCAGGATGCCGTTAAGGGGTATAAAATCAATTTGTATGATATTATAGAAAATTTACGGCGCGACAATTTTGCCATTTCTTCGGGCGATGTGCGTTTTGGCGGCCAGAAAATCTATGTGCGTTCGGTGGGCAAATTCCGTTCGCTCAATGATATTCGTAATATTCCCGTCAAAGGCGCTAATATTCTGCTTAAGGACATTGCCCGCGTAACCTATGATGTGCCGGAACACACCTGGGTGCAACGCATTAACGGTAAACCGGCCATCCAACTGGCTGTGTACAAGGAATCGCTGGCCAATACGGTGGATATTTGCCACAAGGTGGAAGATAAATTCAACAATGAATTTATGAAAGACCCGCGTATGGCCGGCTTTAAAAAGGAAGTGCTGTTCAATCAGGGGCGCTATATAGAAGAATCGATCGATAATTTGAAAAATGCCGCCATCTGGGGCGGTTTCTTTGCCCTGTTAGTGTTGTACTTTTTTCTGCGCCGCTTGCGCATGACGCTGATTCTTAATATCGCTATTCCGTTGTCTATTTTGGTCAGTTTAACTATTTTATATTTTATGGGCTGGACGCTGAACCTGATCACCATGATGGGATTGATGATTTCAATCGGTATGGTGGTGGATAATTCCATTGTGGTGTTGGAAAACATCTACTATAAACGATCGCAGGGGCTGGATAATATTCAATCGGCTGCGCGCGGCGCCAGCGATGTGTCGTTGGCGGTTACGATGGCCACGTTTACGACCATCGTGGTGTTTTTGCCCTTGATTTTGATGAACGATCAGGTGGGCTTTAGCTTTTACATGCTGCGTATCGGATTGCCTGTAATTTTTAGTTTACTGGCCTCGTTGTTCGCTTCGCTCATATTTATTCCGCTGGCGGCCAGTAGAATTGTCAGCAAGCGCCAGGTCAAAGAACCGCCAATGGTCCTTAAATCGAATGAAAAATATCAGAGCGCCCTGCGTTGGGTGTTACAGCACCGCCTGGAAACGTTCATCATTTTGTTATTAATTATTTTTTCCACACAGTTTGCCTCTTCGCATGTGGCTAAAACCGATCAGGCGCAGGGCAATATCAACGATTTTCGCCTGCGGCTTGATTTGCCGGATAATTATTCCCTCGATGACGCCGCCCGCCTGGTGAAGCGCGTGGAAGACAGCATCCGCGTTAAAGCGGATGTGTACAATGTGCGCACGATTGATACGCGCTACCGATCCAACTATGCCCATATTCATGTGTTTTTACAGCCGGAGAAGTCGGAGCCGTGGTTCATGGTGATTTGGAGCTGGGTAAATTCCACTTTTGGCGTACAGCGCGCCCCACACATGTCCAGAGAAAAAGTAGTTGAAGACGTAAAAAAGCGGTTGCCCAAATTCCCCGGCGTTACGGTGCGCACCAGTTGGCGGCAGCAAAGCAGCGGCGATGACGCTTCCATGACCATTGCGCTTTACGGCGATGATACGAAAAAGCTGGCTCAATTGGCTAAGGAAGTAGAGCGGCGCTTAAGTAAAATCAAAGAGATCGTCAGTGTGGAAACCGATCGCGAAAAGGGCGATGATGAAATCCGCGTGGTGATCAAGCGCGAACAGGCGCAAAAGTACGGCATCAATCCCAAAGTAATTTCCGGCTCGATCATGTATGCTCTGCGCGGCATCATGCTGCCCAAGTATCAGACGCAGCAAAAAGAGATTCGCATGAACATCCAGTTGCGTAAGTCGGATCGCCGCACTTTGGAGCAGCTCAAAAATCTGACCTTTTTTACATCCAGCGGCCGGGAAATCCCCCTGGCGGCCGTGGCCAGGTTTCAGGTGAAAAAAGGATTTGGCGAAATCCACCGCGAAAACGGCAAAACGTATTTAGGCGTTAAAGCCAACACCACGGCTGAAAATATCGGCAAACTATACGGCAAAGTGGATAAAGTAATGGCTGGATTCGAGATGCCTTACGGCTACTCATGGAGTAAAGGGCAGCGTTTTCAACGATTCAGCCAAAGCTCGCAAAGTATGATGTTTGCCATTATTCTCTCTATCACTTTTGTGTTCTTACTGATGGGAATTTTATTTGAATCGTTTGTGTTGCCGCTGTCAGTGATTATTTCCATCCCCTTTTCGTTCGTGGGCGCGTACTGGATTTTGTACATCACCGGCACAACGCTGGATATGATGAGCCAGATTGGTTTTGTGATTTTAATCGGCATTGTGGTAAACAACGCCATTGTGCTGGTGGATTTGGTGAACCGTTTGCGCAAGGAAGGCATGTCGCGCTTTGACGCCCTGCTTGAAGCGGGCAAAAACCGTTTCCGTCCCATTTTAATGACTGCCTTTACAACCATCGGCGGACTGATTCCCATGGCTGTGGGCAACGCTAAAATGATCGGCATTCCTTATTCGCCCATGGGGCGCACGATCATCGGCGGTCTGGTGTTTTCCACAATGGTTTCTTTGTTGGCTGTACCCTGGGCTTACACCCTGTTTGATGATATGCGTAATTATTTTAAGCAGTTGGCTGCCAGCGTTCTGCAGAAACAGAAAAGCAAGGAAACGCCGGCGACGGAGGAGGGTGGTTTATAAATCCAGAGGTATCGTTACAAAGAATTAATATATTTGAGTCTACTCTAAAAAGGGGGCTTGCCAAAGGTGCCCCTTGCGGGGAAAGCCCCAATTGTGTCGTAATTTGTGCACTCCCCATCCTACTCCGAAGGAGTCCCTTTCGGGAAAGGATGGGGTTAGTCAAAGCTCCTAACTTATTGAAATACAGTTGTCTAACTCCGCCATTTATGGCGGAGAGAAAAGCATAACCGCATATTAAGCAAGCCCTTTAGGGCTTTTTAGAGTGTACTCATATTTGACTTACAAACCTGCTCCAAAAAGGCAGATTAATGTCATTTCTGTAAATCCAGAAAATTCTAACTTTGCCTATATCTGTCTGGATGCCCCCTCCCCCCACGAAGTGATCCCTATGGGAAAGGGGCGCTCCGAAGGAGTCCTTCGGACCTTAGGCGCCAATCAAGTCGGACATGACACATTATCTACTATGTCATTTCCGTCCCGCCATGCGGGATGAATCCAGTCCATGCGCGCGCTAAAAAGGTATTATACCACCGTTTGGCAGACTTTTCTGGAAGTCCGTCAGTAGCCGGATAAACCCAATCAAGCCGTTTGAAGCACGGTGTAAATCCCGTTCTCGGGAGCATGACATACCAAACGCAATGTGGGAAACAATTTCATTGATGAAAGCTTTCCTATATATCCTTCCGCTTTATATTAATCGCCTTAAATATTGCTCAGCGGTGGTTGCTAAAATCCCGTTTTTATCCACATATTCCTCTTTGCCCTGGAGCGAAACCTGTATAGCCTCGGCTTCGGGGAAGCGTTTTTTTAACATACGCAAGGCGGTATTCACTTCACGGGTGCGCACTTTGCATTCGATGAGTTGTTTAACGGTTTTATCCTGCAAAATCACAAAATCCACTTCATTTCGATGTACATCCCTGAAATAACGTAACTCCGTGTCCATTCCGTTGTAGTCTTGCTGAAAATGTACCCATTTCAGTAAATGAAAAGCGACCAGATTTTCAAAACGAACGCCTAAATCTTCAATTTGCGTCCAATCGTACAAGTACAGTTTGGGCTCTTTTTTTACGGCCCGGATTTTGGGCGGCCCAAAAGGAAAAATCTTAAAACTTAAAAAAATGTTCTCAAACATCTCCAGCCAACGGGTTGCCGTCTGGTGCGACACCTGCAAGTCTTCCCGCAAAGCGTTAATGGATAAAGGAGAACCCACCAGATCCGGCAATCTCAGTGCCAATTGCTCCAATAAAGCGACATCTCTTACATTTTCCAAAGAATTCAGGTCCTCATAAATCAAACGGCTGCGATATTCACGGCTCCATCTTCTTATGTCCCGTTTGCTTCGTGATAAAAACGGCTCGGGGAAAGCGCTAAAATTTAATAAATCATCGACCGGAGAAGAACTTACATTCTCAGCCTCGGCAAATGAAAAAGGGTACAGCCGGTAAAAATGATAGCGCCCCTGTAACGAATCGCCGCCGTATCGATAGTAATCCAACCGTCCACTGCCCGTAACCAGTATTTTTAATTCGCGTTTGCGTTTATCGAACAAGCCTTTAACCACCTGCCGCCAACGTGAGTATTTGTGAATCTCATCCAGAACCAGCAAACCATTCCCGGCCGGAAATCGTTCACGAATAATTTTTTCGCGGTCTTCTGCGGCGTCCCAGGTCAGATAAAATTCACCGGCCTTTTCGCCCATTTCTTCTTCAAGAATCTTTTTGGCAAGCGTTGTTTTCCCGCATTGACGCGGCCCTGCCATAAAAACCATCTTCTTCCCTAAATCCTCTTTGACGCCCTTCTCTAAATAACGAGGGATATAAGGCAGCATTTTAACCCCTATCTTAAAAAAGTGTATACTATTTTATGATGCCATTAAAATTAGTTGTTATTTATTAGCTACACAAATTAAATTGTATTAAAATCTTAAAAATAATTATTCAAATTATCATTTCTGCAAAAGCGGCTCCGAAGGAATCCCTCCCCAGCACAAAGTGGGTCCTTCGGACAAAGGGGCGCTTCGTGGTCGGGAGAATCCAGAAGACTTGCCGCACTGCCGTTACTGGCCTGGATGCCCAATCAAGTTGGGCATGACATGTTACTGTCATCACCGATTTAAAATTTACCAGTTTAGCCGATAAAAAACGTACCACCTTA
>CAZIBE010000111.1:0-3025 GCA_964536685.1 uncultured Calditrichaceae bacterium
TCTTGAACACCGCCTCCACCGCCTTCCAGCGATCCAGCGCCAATGCCCGATAGCCGAAACGGTAGGCAGTGTAGGCGTGCAGAAAAGCGTAGTCGGGCTCCTCGTCCAGCGCTGCCGCCAACCGCGTGCGACGCGGAATATAAGCCAAAGCCTTGCGTTGTTTATTATCCTCCCGTATCCGTTCCCGCACCCAGTCACGCAGGCCGCTGCCATCGAAAAGCGGCGTCTGCCAGGGCTCGAAGAGCCGGTGCAACCCGTGCGCGCGGCGGAAGCCATCCAGCAAATCACGCAACTCTTGCTTTTTCTTGTTCGCCTCTTCGATTCTATTTTTTTCGTCGCTTGTTCCCTTACCGGCTACTTCATTGCGTTCTGGATACCCGCGAATGCCGGCGAAGAGCCAGCGCACCTCGGGAAAGGCGAGGATCAGCGCGGACAAAAGGGCATCGTATCCATCACGCAGCGGATTCATCTCGAAAGGCCGCACGGAATCCACCAATACCGTCACGGCCGTGTCCTCCTCCAAAAGCCGCCCGATTTCCGACGCCAGCGTATCAAAATGACGGGCTGGCTCCGCTCCTTTCGGCGAGAACGCGATCCGGATACGCCGCTCGCCACAGCGCCGTTTACTATCCTCCTCCGACGCAAATGGCGCGCCAGCCGATACCAGATCGAGCGCATGCTCGAACATCCGCCAGAGCGTATCGGATTCGGCAAGCGCGAGATAGATCATGATGCGGAAGATTCCCCTGCCTTCCCGCGAAATTGCAGCCGCTCGTAAAATTCATCGACCGCCTTGATGAACGACTTCAAATCATCTTCGTTTGGTCGTTCCAGTTGTTTTTTCAACGATTCGAACTCTTCCAATAACCTGCACACATGGCCAAAGTCTTGCTGGAGCTTCTCTATTTTTTGTTGAACCGCCTCAAAGCTACGGAGAAGCTCCTCATCCGATATGCGCTCATCGGCCCGGTTCTGCACATCCACTATCAGCGGCGCAACCGTGCGGGCAAGCTCCTCCACAGGCTTATCCTTATGGTAATAATCCCATGCATTGCTCCATGCATTTTTCAGATGAAGCAAGGGATTCTTTCCATTGCGGGCTGCTTGCTGCGCTTGTGTAATATCCTCCTTCCATTGGTATTCCGAGCCCAAACTGTACGGAACGATATTTTTTTTAATCTTTAGCTTATTTTCCTCAAACAATTCCCTCAATGGATGGTTCTTCCATTTTTCAAAAACCTTCTCTATAGTATCCAGATCATTCTTTATTTCAATTTCCCCAAAGTGGACAAATAGTTTCACTTCATTGTCATTCAAACAACTTATTGATCTTTTAAGGTATTCCTTGTCTTCTTTATAAGAACGTTCTACGTAAGGTATGATGAGGACATTTTTTACTTCATTCCCATCTTTTTTATCTGCACATATCTTACTACATCTGGGCTCACAAGATCCGCCCCCAGAATCTTCAACTATTCTGTACTTATTTTCACCATCTAAAACAATCGAGTATCTTTCTTTACAATCCAGCCATGTGTTGTAATCACTATCATCTTTTGGCACGATAACAAATATCATGATAGATGCCCTCTCAACGCCATGATCCCCTTCACCAGCGCCACCTTGTCCAGTTGCCGGTAGGTATTGCCGCTTAGCTCAGTAAATTCCAGGAACGGCAGGCGATCATCCAAATGCCGCGCCTTAGAACCTCTCCCGGAAGTGCGCACCACCACCGGGCAATGCTTGAACAGACTTTCGTGCATGCCCTTCTTCCAGACCCCCTGCTCATGGAAATGATCCACCACCCCTTCATGGATCACAATCATGTCAGGCTTTCCAAGCTGATCAGAAAACGAGTCATTGGACCAATCAATATCAACATCTTCTTGCGCTATATTCTTATCAGCGTTCAGCGCCTCAGCTTTCAGTGCCTCAGCGATCACAGACGAAATGCTCTTCTGTCCGCCCTCAAAATTCATTTTTAAAACCGGATAAATACCGGAAGCCTTGAAGCGCTTATTCTTCTCGGAGTTTTGAATATTTGTAATATACTTACCTCGCGTTCTCGTTCTTTCTATCATCGACTCCGCCACCCGCTCATCAATCACCACCACGCGGGCCAGCATCGCCTCGGCTACGGAGAACACCATCAACGAGCGCACGAACGGATCCGATGGGGGAGATTCCAGCATCTGGAACAGACCAACCTGCTCAGCGCCGCTGAATTTGAGGTAAGCGGCACATTCTAAATTCTCGCCCCCGGGAACCGCCTGGCCATGATTATCCAGTACCAGGCAAGCACACTTTTTTCCGTTAACCACATCGATCAGATTATTCCGGTCGACTTCACCTGATTCAGTGATGTGTCGGTTTTCGTGTTCATTGGTAAAAAGATGCAAGCGAAGATTCTCTGGGGTATATTTATCAAAGTCAGAACCAAGTTTCTTGTTCCCGTTATTGTCCAGAAACCATTTCTGTTCCACCGTTTCGTATTCGCGATCAAAGCCGATGCCCAGATGCCAAGCCCCAATACGATCCGGCGGCTGTTTCCAAGCTCCCAGCCACTGGTCGTAAACCTGCAAGATCAATTTCTTCCAGTCGTCTTCGCTGGTTCCTTCATTGGCATTAAACAATTCCTTGTTGACAATAACATGTACCCGCCGCACGGGGAGACCTTCTTTCTCCCAACCGGAAATTCTTCCCTTGACTGCTTCTCGTTGACTTTCTTCCCACACCACCAGCATCAGCCGGTATGGCAACGCCCTATGATACTGGAGCAGTTTCCCCCCAAGCTCGTTCCAGCGGCTCTCATCCCCCTCATCCCCCTCGTCGCCATCGACCAGCACCAAGCCAAATGCGGCCGGCCCCTTCGCTAGCTCGGCAATGTTTGGGTAAAATCGGACACTGTTTTCATCCTTCGCAGTTTGTGCCTCCCCGCCGCCCTGCGCTGGATTGCACCAGCGCACGATGCCCAGCAGACTTGGCTTCTGAATCACCAGACCATATACCAGCGCCTGCTCGTTGT
>CAZIBE010000111.1:3125-12137 GCA_964536685.1 uncultured Calditrichaceae bacterium
CATAGTCTCCCAAGGGATGAGAAGCTTCCTCACCAGAGAGCAAATTATTATCGGAGGGAAAGCGCAGCCCCTTCTCGCCACCGGAGAGAAACTCAGCGCATACCTTCATCTCCTGAATCCCATGCCCTTCGTGGCGCATTTCATGGCTGTCACCGTCGATGAGTTCGGCGTCAATATGCTTACGCATATACTCGTTGGCGACATCTTTATCTCCTACGCTGAGGTTGTCCGTCACGCTCAGCACATAGCCTTCGACCGGATTTTCCTCATGATCGAGCAAGCCGGAACCCTTCCCGCACGATTTCAATTTCAGCGTGATTTCCAATGTCTCTTCGCCACCCGGCGTAACCGCCTTCGATTTGGCACCATATTTGACGGCATTGCGGATATAACCCTCCATGAAGGCGTAAAAGGCATGCAGGCCCACCTGCCCACCGGGCACGGCGATCAGCACATCGGAAATGGGCTTGTCAGGCTCGAATACATTATGGCGATCCAGCTGACTGTTCCCATGCTTTGGCTCAAGCGTGAACCATTCTCCCTCGACGGAAATATGAAATTTCATATTGTCTGTCGTATAGCCGTTGTCCGACACCAATGTATTCAGCAGCAGCGACTGGCGCAGGAACCCGAAAATCATGTTGCCGACAAACAGCATCGGCTCGGGATGGCTGGCTATCTCCCCCATCGCCCGAGCGATGAAATCAAGCCTGCCCTGCATATAATTATTAAATTCGCTCAACCGGCTCCTGGCTCGCCAGATTTTTCCTGCTTCCAAATTCTCAGTTGAACCATCAGAAGGGGGGCTTTTGACTTCGTTCAAGACCCCGAGCTTCTCGAAAAAATCGGCATTTGCTAGCACATGGCTGCCGATGTTGTGTGAGAAGTTGCGGGACATGATGGCGGCAATAGCCGCTCGCTGGCTGTGACGAATGATTGTCTCCCTGTAACCCTCCTTGAAATGATCCCGGGTTACCGGGTCGAGCATCAAATTGACGAACAGCTTCTGCTTTCTTACTATCCGCTCAAGGACTTCCGAATCATTATTATTGTTGGTCGGGCGCATCTCTGGCAGGTTGACACTGAGGAAGCACCACGCACTTTTGACAACTGCATCCTTGTCGGGATCGTCAAGCGCCTTGAAACCGATCTCACAGCGATAGAAATCCTTTTTCTCCGGTGGAGGACGCAGGGCCATAAGCAGCGCATTGACGGGGATAATAAGACGGGTATTTTTCATGAAATCACCTTTCCAATCATCACTCCCGCCGCTTTTTTGTGTTTCTCCTTCGTCCGCCGCATTATTTACCTCGCGGCATGGACAGCGATCGTCTTTTCCATGACTTCCATCGTCTTCTCCATTTTCATCGTCTTCTCTATGACAATTTCCACGTATCCAATCACAAATATAGACTCCCAACTCATCTGACACCTTGCCTTCGCGTCTAATCCACTTGCAAAGATTATCACCGCGAGGAGTCAATTTCAGTTGATCATTATCTTTATCTTTCTCGACTATCCAGAACAGCCGCATCAAATGCTCGATGCCGCCATCTTTCTGTTCCAATTTCAGTTCCAAGAAGGCCGCAGTGTAGAAACGCAAGAGTTCCCACAGAACCTCCGATTCCTCAAAAAACACAATACCAAGATTCTTCTCCAGATCTGATGCGCTCTTATAATTAGAAAACTTCCAATCGGTTCCTTCCCACCACCCGCCGAGCGCTTCTATCAAACGATTAAATTTACGGTCAGGATTTCCTTCTAATTCTATAACATTCACACCGAAAACATTTTTCCCACCATTTACCTCCTCAACCCCCAGCACCTTGCGGAGCATATTACAAACATCATCATCCCAGCACTTACAGACAGAATTATCATCGGAACCGCAGGAGTTGTTGTTATATACTGCGTTCACCACACACTGATAGCTTTCTTGCAATTGCAATTCTTCCAACTTCAACAGCACCGGGATCCTTGGCACCGGCGGTCGGTCCTTCCCTTCCATCCTGTCGTAGGGAATCGAAAACTCCTGCTCCGATCCATCGCCAAGCTTCCGCATACCCAGGACAATATTGGCATGCAGCACCCGCATCTGGTCATATCGCCAACGGGTCATCGCGCTGCAATCGAACAGGCGCGCCCTGAAATCAGGCACAGAGATATCATTCTTGCAAAAACACGATTCCTCCTGGCGCTCCTGGCACCCTTCTTGACTATTTCTATTTATTTCTTTAACGAACTTCCTTGCTCTTTTCAGAAGTTCTGACGAAACAGGCGGTGCCTCTTTGCTATTCTCCGATCCTCCTCCCCCCTTCGATTCATTCTCCTCCCGATCCGAGCAATGGGCGTAAGCATCACGGATCAGGGCACAATACTCGAGGAACTCATTATCCCCTTTTGTCGAAGGGTTCGTTTTATTATTTTCCATTAACGCCTCCCGAATCCATGTTCCGTTTGAAAAAACGAGGTTATCAGTGGAGGTCAGCAGCCCGCAACAGCTTCCAGTATGCTTATTCCGGTTGCGGCCGACTCCACCCGAGCAAGACGCAGGCCTGCCCGGTCAAGCAGTTTCCTATACTCCTCCAGAGTCCGTTCACCCCCCCCGCTCATAACCAGCATATGGATGTCCCAGAGAAAGAGGGGCGAGGGCTCGGCGCCCTCCGGAAGCAAGCCTTGGATGATAACGATCCTGCCTCCTTCAGCCATTGCGGAGCGGCAATTTTGCAGAATCGTAATTGCCTCTTCTTCTCCCCAGTCGTGCAACACAAACTTGAGCAGGTATACATCTCCCCCCGCTGGCACTTCCCTGAAAAAGTCTCCCGCCACGCCTCGGCAGCGAGTACCTAGCCTCTCTATTGGCTTGCAGGCCATCTGCACGACTTCCGGACGATCAAAGAGAATGCCGGAGGCATGGGGATAGCGTTCCAGGAGCCTGCGGAGCAATGCCCCCTCCCCCCCCCCACATCGACAAACAGTTTTACGTCGCCAAAATCGAGGGTATCAATAATCGCCTGGTCTATGTCCCGGGAAACGCTCCCCAAGGCGGAATGAAACTGCTTTAGAACACCAGGGGACTCGCCAAGATGCGCGTATAACGAGCGGCTCACTCCCGTTTCGAACACGCTCCCGCCCCTGCCAATGGCTTGGACAGCTGCGGACCAGACGGCGTCCGCCGTTTCATTCATGAACAGCACCCAGTCACGCAAGCTCTCGGGCGATTCCGACCGAAGAACCTCGCCATGCGCGGTCAGGGAAAAGCGTCCCTCACCGTCTTCATGTACCAGACCAAGGCTGGCGAGCGCCCGTAACAGCCGACGCAATACTTTCGGTTCCATAGCAGTCCGCGCGGTCAGTTGTCGCACAGCCATCCCCTGCTTTACGGTCAGGAGATCCGGTATCCTCAAACGGACCGCCAGATACAACAGACGGGACGATATGGCGCCAAGCGTAATGCGCAGGACCGCATCCCTGGCCGATTCCGTCAGTGTTGTTTTTCCGTTCTTGACATCACCTCCCCCCAATCCGTCGTGATCACAATTCATCGGAAGCATAGGCCTGCAGGACAAACCGATTGGTATAGGCCGTGCTCACGTCTACCTTGGAAGTGAGGCCCGCGTACTTGACCAATATGTCCCGTGTTTCCCGCCATCTCTCTTCGCTCATTACCCCGAGCGCGTCCTTGGAACCACCCCGGACGAAGGGCACGGTCGCAGACAATATGGCCGATTCAAGTTGTCGATGGAGTTTGGGTTCCGCGCGGATCAGCAGATCCACCGCTGCATCAGGATCCTGTAACGCTCGATTCCATGCCTTCGTCAGCCCACGCACGAATTTCTCGACGAGTTCCGGATGCTCTCGAATCATTTTTTCCGTGGTGAAGTAGACATTTCCATACATGCGAATCCCATAGTTCGCCGGATTAATGGTATTGACCTCCTTGCCCTCCAGCCGCGCCTGTACTGGCTGGCCATTCAGGTAGACCGGCAGTACATCAACCTGTCCGGTGAACAAGGGGGAAACGTCGTATTTCACCGGAACCCGGATCAGGCTTGCGGGGTCGATGGACAATTTTGCCAGCAGGGCGTCCAGCGTGGGCTCGATGTTGGTTCCGTATTGCGCCCCCACCTTCTTGCCAACAAACTGGTATGGCGTGGTGATACCCGAAGACTTCAAGGTCATCCATCCCGCTGGGCTCCACCGCAGCTCGGCATAGATGGCGACAATGGGAACACCGTTGGCTCGTGCCTGAAGCAACTGATCCGCCCCAGTGATGCCGAAGTCATTGGAGCCCGCGGCCACCAGCTTGATTGGGTCCGCCTCGAAGCCACCAGGGAAAACTTGCACATCCAGCCCCTCCTTCTCCCAGAAACCCGCCTCCTTTGCGACGATGGAGCCAATGTAGGTGGCGCCAGGTAGCCACTTCAGCCGGGTGGAAATCTTTTCCAAAGCCTGTTTTTCTTCGGGAGCCGGTTCCCGATCACAAGCAGACAGCAAGCCAAAAGCCGCCAACAGAAACGCAAAAGCCATCCTGTATACAATGCTTGTTTTCCGTTTACTCATGTTAACTCTCCAGAACATCGATAGCGCGAGGACAAAAAACGTTATTTCACTTTTAGACAACCCGTCATACCGTGGCACGATATACCAGATCTTCATAGTCCAGAACCAGTGATGCCCCTCTGGCACCGTACTGTTCGAGCAATGCCACCCAGTCTTCACGGAACGCCATGAGCGCGGAACAGGGATACCGCCAGAGAAATGCCATCGCCTGAATGACCGGACCGCAACAGTCGGGACGAGGAGCCCTGAGGCTGGTGAGCGTTTGATTGATATCCTCGGGACAGAAAATTATAGAAGACCTCAACACAGATCGGGCATACCTCAAATTGGCCCGCACCAGGGCAAGTTCTATATCCTCCGCGAATGTAAAATTGCCGTCCATATGAAAAGTGCGCGGAAACTCATCACGGCTTCTGAGTTTTCTTAAAATAGTCTGGTATACTCGATTTTGCATGATCGAAACCGATGTACCGACCAGCAACAATTCGCCACCGGGCTTCGCGATGGAGCGCAGCTGACTCAAGAATGCATCCAGATCATCGAAGTAGTAGGAGACATGCGCCGCGATCAAAAGGTCAAACCGCTCCGATGCAATCCTCGACTGTTCTTCGAGCCCCACTTCCCTAAGCTCTATCTGAACGTCTTCCTGACCGTTGACCGCGCAGGTTTTACGCATCTCCGCAGCTGCCGCAACACATGGCTCCAGGGCGACCACCCGTACCGGCATGCCCAACTCTTGCCCCGAATCCACCACTGCCCGTGTCAGCCTTCCGCTCCCGGCACCCACATCCAGCACATCCAGCTGCTCTACCGTACCCACCCGGTCACGAACAATGCCATGGATTAGGCGCTCCAGAAGATCATGTTTATTCGCGTGGCGCACGTAGGCCTTGTAGCGGCGAAACCCGCCCTCAAGGGAGGTTTCCTTCCCCTCATCATCACCACCCGTACGACTACTTGTAATGTCCATAGTATGTTTCTTTACCAATTCCAGCCAGCTAGTCAGCCGTGGATTGCCTGGATACCCCTGCGCCTCTGTCATGCCACAGGCGGAAGACGCCCACTGTGGAAAATACCCTCTCCTCTTCGAGTCCGGGAAACTCCTCAAGAATATCTCCCACCGCTTTTCTCACTCCCGGAAACCTCGGATGGTTGTAATCGTGAACGACAAGATAGCCACCATTGTTCAGTAACGGCACATAGAGCCTCAAATCATCTCGCACATCGGAGTCACTGTGGCCGGCATCGTGAAACAGCAGCGCCAACCCCCTGCCGGCCGTATCTTCCGACACGCTTTTCACTGCCTCTTCGGTTAGCATCTGGTAAGTCCGATAGAATTTCTCCAGCCCACGAAGATTGTGGCGAAATTCGGACAGGAGATCACGCCCTTCGACCATAAAGGGATATATACTTCCTTCCTTTCCCCACCTCCAGTTATCCACAACCCGAAGTGTCCGTTCCGGCGCATAACGTGAGAGCGCGTGACACCAGAGCAGCGCTGATCGTCCGGTCCATGCTCCCAGCTCGCAAAAGTCACCGGGTACCGCAACTGCGGCCTGCGCCAACTCCCAGAGAACCTCTGCTTCTCCGGCAAACAACCAACCTCCTGCCGCGTCGGAGGCGCGTACAGCATGTTGCCTAAGCCTGTATTCCTCCATGTATTCCAGAAATTCGTGCCAACGCTCGGCCTCGCGCTCCCGAAGCCGATACAAACCCTCCTGAACACCAGCGAAGAAGAGCACCCGAGCTGCCAATGGCACGCCATCAAAGTACCAGTATTGCAGTATCTGAAGACGCTCGATGAGGGTATACCGGGAACGCGTCGGTATCCGTTCGTCTTCCGGCACCCCCACATCCCGGCCTTCAACGCACAGGATCAGCATGTGGTCCAACTGCTGAAATGCCGCGGCTGGCGCGCCGACATCGGTCAGATAGCGCACAGCACGTTCCCGGACTCGCTCAATGATCTCCTGGCGCGTGGCCGGGTCCAGGCGAACAGACAGGGGGCTAATGGAAGTTTCCATTTATACTCGTGAATGCCTTTGCCACAGACGTTCCGCAGCTACGACCGCATAGTAGAACAGAATCCCCGTGAGAGCGGAAAACAGGACTGCCGCGAACAGCATCGGCGTGTCCGTCCGGTATGATGAGACCATGATCTGGAACCCGATTCCCTGCGTGGCCCCGGCAAGTTCGGCCACCACGGCGCCAATGACGCTGAGAGTCGCCGAGATCTTGAGCCCAGAGAAAATGAACGGCAATGAGGCAGGAAGCCTCAGCTTGAGGAATATCTGGCGTCTGGATGCGGAAAGCATGCGCATAAGGTCCAATGCGTCCTCTGGAATGTCCTTGAGGCCGACGGTAGTGTTGATGACCATGGGAAAAAAACAGATCATCGCGGCCATGATCACCTTGCTGAGCAGCCCATTGCCAAACCAGATGATGAGGAGAGGAGCGGTGGCAACGATGGGTACAGCCTGGAGCGCCACGAAGTAGGGGGCAATACTTCGCTCCAGAATCCGGGAATGAACGAATGCCGCTCCCAGAGCAAATGCGCTGGAGACGCCCACAATGAACCCCAACATCGCTTCCAGAAAGGTTATGAGGGCATCCCGGACCAATGTCGACCAATTCTGGGCTACCACCTCGGCGATCTTGCTCGGAGCCGGTACAAGATAGGCCGGCACCTCAAACAGACGAACCGCACCCTCCCATGCAAGCAGTACAAGCAGCAGAAACGTCAGCGGAGCCAATACATCCATCCCCCAGTTCCAGCGCGGACGTGTGGACCGCATGTGCTGGGGCATTGGAACATCTTTCCCGAGATTCATATTGTATTTTCCTTCCGGGAGTGCGCTGCCTGCCGTAACGCCCTTCGAACCTGATACACGTAGGCCGCATACTCTTCTCCATCCATGACCTCAAGAACGCGCGGGCGTTCCAAACCAATATGAATGGTTTGAAACACATATGAAGGGGAATCGGTGAAGACAAAGACCTGATCGGCCAGAAACACGGCCTCCTCAATATTGTGGGACACAAATACCATGGTCGTTGACGTCTCGGACCAGATTCGCATGAGTTCCATGTTCATTCTCTCTCGGGTGAGCTCATCCAGGTCGGCAAAAGGCTCATCCAGTAGCAGGACATCGGGCTGATGAATCAGCGCTCGGGCAATGGCCACTCTCGACTGCATACCTCCAGACAGTTCATGGGGATAGTATTTCTCAAAACCCTTGAGGCCCACGAGATCTATGTACTCCGGAGTCCGGTCGATCAAGGCCTGCTGGTGAAAGATCTCTCCCGGTAGCTGGATGTTCTGCTCAACCGTGCGCCAATCAAAGAGGACCGGGTTCTGGAATACGAAGCCGATTCTGCGCTGTTTGCGCGCGATGGCAGGTTCCATCCCGTCAATCTGTATCCGCCCACAGGTCGGTTCGACAAGACCGGCCAGAAGTCGCAGAAAGGTGGTCTTGCCCGACCCTGAAGGTCCGACAATAGCGGCAAATGCCCCTTTGGGAATCGACATCCCAATGTTGGCCAGAATCACGCCATCTGGATTCCCGGGATTCGGATGGGAAAAGGAAAGCCTGTGCACCTCGATGCAGGGGTTTTTACTCATTGTCAAGACCCGTGACGTTATATACGCGATTTACGAACAAATCAGGGCGTTTTTTCTGCCATTCCTTGAGCGCCTGGATGGGACTGACATGGCCCAGGGCACGTTGGGGGATCTGGTGATTGTAGGCCCATTGGTAGTTTTCCAGGGTTTGTTTCAAATCCGCCGAGGAGTCGAAGCGCTCGCTGCGCAGGATCTCGGCGATTCGACCATTGAAGCGCTCCACCATGCCGTTGGTCTGCGGGTGTCTTGGCGGGATCAGGCGGTGCTCGATGTGCGCTTCCCGGTACACCTGGTCAAAGGGGTGATCGCCGGTGGGCTGGCGTTCTCCCGCAGCGCTGAAACGGTCGGTGAACTCCTTCCCGTTGTCGGTGAGGATCTTGCGGATCTTGAACGGTGCTTTTTTGAGCAGGGCCTTCAGGAAGGCCTGAGCGGCGTGTGCGCTCTTGTCCTTGCGAATCTCCAGGTACACCCAGCGAGTGGCCCGGTCGATGGCCACGAACAGATACTTGCAGGACGCCTCGTCTTGCATCCGGGGCAGGTATTTGATGTCGATGTGCACAAAGCCCGGCTCGTAGGCCTTGAACCGCTTGGGGGACTTGGGAGAGGCCTTGTCGCCATCCCTCTCCCGTTGCAGGGCCTTGAGGTCGGACACACCGTGACGGCGGAGACAGCGGTCCAGTGCCGAGCGGCTGAGGCGGGGCTCGATGAATTCCCTGACCACCACCAGAAGGCCGTCCAGGGGCAACAGCAGCAGTTCTCGGATGGCCACCACCACCTGCTCCTGGGCCTCTGTCAGCGTGGTGCACAAGCGATGGGGACGGGCCGAG
>CAZIBE010000112.1:0-12092 GCA_964536685.1 uncultured Calditrichaceae bacterium
CCGGTTTTGATGAAGAGTTTATTAAACGATACGCGCATACCGATAAATTCAATTTCTTTTCACGGCATGATTTTAGCGTCAATAATATTAGCTTAAATCACGGGCTAAACAAATTTTCCGCAGAAACCGCCAACGATGTTATCCCCGGCATGTCCATAGCTATTATGGAAATCTTTGGCGATTTGATTGCTGGCGGAATTACCGGTACAGCCTCATATCAGGATGAAAATAAAATATTTGCCTTTGGGCATGGCGCTTTTTCATCATATTGGTGGCCAGTACCGTTGAACGCGCCTGTACATACAGCGCAAGTAATCACCTTTATTGAATCGGAATTTGAATCACAAAAAATTACAATACCAACTCCAGATGTCATTGGAGCGTTGGCAATAGATAAATTTAGCGGAATAATGGTTGATGCGGATATGCTGCCCAGAACATTCCCTGTATTTGCTTCAACAAAACTGAATTACAAAGATACGGTAACTACTAATCATTCGATTGCCACATCTTCTTTGTTGGAATATGAATATTATTTAGCATGCATGTCAGCAGCCTATTCGGTTTTTGATGTTATTAAACATGAGAGCCCTGACGACTTAGACTCTACCTATGCTGAAGGCAAAGTGAAAATATCGCTGGAAAATACATGCATTGAGAAATCATTTAAACTGCAATCGTCCCAGTGGATTGATGACGAAATTTTTAATTTCATGTATAATCTCTTAAACGATGAAAAAGAGCACATCGTAAAATTTGAGATGAATACGCATGTATTTACAGATTCTCTGCCTCTTATTCATAATCGTAGAATTGTGAACTAATGGAAAAGCATACATTGATTGTTGATCGAATATCACAATCAAAATGGTTTTATGTACGTGTACGCCTCAAGGTATTTACACAATCCCGGAAATTAAATTTACTGAAATAGCTACATCGCTAGCGGGGCTTTCCATGTAGTTAGATTGTTTCCTTAACATAATGCTGTTAGTTAAATTTCAAGCCTCAATTTAAAAAAAGGAGAAGCAGCCATGAAACTGAAAATATTTTTATTATCATTCTCGCTTATTTTATTTGTACAATGCACTCAAAAGGGCTCATTTGAAAAACCGCCAGAGGCAAAAGTTGAAGTTGTTGAGGATGAATACTTTGGTAAAAAGATTTCGGATCCATACCGTTATATGGAAAATCTTAAGGATCCGGAAGTAAACAATTGGTTCAAATCTCAGGCTGATTATTCACGATCCGTTTTAAATAGTATTCCGGGCCGCCAGTCCCTTATCGATAAGATGCGCGAATTTGATAAAAGAAAGTCAGCAAAGATAAGCAAGTTAAGAATCACTGAGAACAATCGCTATTTTTATCTGAAAACCACCCCGCAAGATGAAACAGGCAAATTGTATTATCGGGATGGTTATGAGGGGAAGGAAATTTTTCTATATGATCCGCAGACATTTAGTTCGGATACAACTAAAAAGTTTGTTATCAGTAACCTTTCGCCTTCTGACGATGGCGCTAAAGTCGCCTTTGAAGTTGCGCCGGACGGTTCCGAAAGTTCTATTTTATTAACAATGGATGTTGAAAATAAAAAACTGTATCCTGATCAAGTTGACCAGTGTTGGTTTGCAGTACCTCCCTGGTTTCCTGATGGCAGCGCTTATTTATATATCAGACTGCAATCCAGTGATGTTCACGATATAAACAGGGAAAAAGATAGTAAAACATATTTGCATATAGTTGGGACAGCTCCTTCCAATGATAATGAAGTCTTTTCCCGCGCAAAATATCCTGAATTGGGTATCCAGTCGGAAGATTTCCCTATGATATGGTATAGTAAGGACAGCCAATATTTATATGGTTTTTTATACACAGTAGACAGACGGTTAAATGTCTTTTTTGCACCAACCAATGAATTGAAGAAAGATAAGATTAATTGGAAACGATTATTTCAAATCGAAGATGAAGTGTATGATTTCTATCCTACAGAAAAGGATCTCTCTATATATACTCCTAAAAATGCTCCCAATTTCAGACTGTTAAAGACTTCTCTAAAGAAACCAGACTTGAAAAACGCAGAAATAGTTGTAGAAGAACCTAAAGACGCAAAACTTTCAAGTTTTAGCTTAAGCAATACGGGGATTTATTATACAATATCAAAAAACGGCGTGGAAGAAAAATTGTTTTATCAGCCATTCGGTCAGAAAAAATCTACAGAAATTCAGTTGCCTTTTAAAGCCGGTAAAATATATTTACGCACCAGAGGCTTTAAATTCAGTGCTATCTGGGTAATAATCGCCGGCTGGACAAATGATTATCAACGCTATCGTTATCTGCCCAAAACCCATGAATTTAAGCTGGAAAATCTCTCATCTAAGGCCGGGTTCCCCGAATATGCTGATTTGACTGTGGAAGAACTTATGGTGAAATCCCATGACGGCGTTAAAGTTCCTTTGTCTTTGATCTATAAAAAGGGCATTGAAAAAAATGGGAAGAATCGCGTGTTGTTTTTGGGTTATGGCGCTTATGGCTATTCGATGAATCCCTTTTTCAGCCCCGGTTTTTTGCTTTGGACAAATGAGGGCGGGATTCTGGCCATTGCTCATGTGAGGGGCGGAGGCGAACTGGGAGATAAATGGCACAAGGCCGGTTTTAAGACCACCAAACCCAAGACCTGGAAGGATTTAATCGCCTGTGCTGAGTACGTAATAGACAAAGGTTATACATCGAATCAATATATTGCCATTACCGGGGGAAGCGCCGGCGGCATTCTTATCGGCCGGGCCTTAACTGAACGTCCGGATTTATTTGCGGCAGCAATACCAACGGTTGGTTGTCTCAATCCCTTACGCGCAGAAGAATCTCCAAACGGTACACTCAATGTACCCGAATTCGGTACGGTTAAAGATTCAGCCGAATGTATGGCTTTGCTTGAGATGGATGTTTTTCATCATATAAAAAAAGGTGTAAAATATCCGGCTGCATTAGTAACTGCGGGTATGAATGATCCAAGGGTGATTGCTTGGCAGCCGGCAAAATTCGCCGCCAGGCTGCAAGCAGTGAATGCTTCTGATAATCCCATTCTTTTCTGGGCGGACTATAAAGCGGGCCACGGTATTGGAAATACTAAATCAAAACGGTTTGAAAGCTTAGCCGACAGACTTAGTTTCGCGCTTTGGCAAACGGGACATCCCGGGTACCAGACAAATTATTAAAAAATTGGTTTAAAAAACAATCTGCGAACTCGTGTAAAATAGTTGCCGGTAATCGCATAGCGGGTTTTACCAGAGGCAGGTATCTGTATTAACTGCAAACAGATCGGGGATTTACGCAAACGAAGAAACTTTTGTTAATGAAATAAATGAGCCATCCCGATCTATCGGGGCGGGGTTTACATGTACCGGCTACAAACTGATCAAGGATTTATACAATCGAAGAAACTGATTTTGCTCAAATAAACGAGCTATAGCGCTTTTCGGTGTAGCATTTGTTTGTATGAACGGAAAATAATAAAGGATTTGTATCAATCTCTTTTGCCGGGGAAAATAATGTCCCCCCATTAAATGGGGGGACTATAGAGGAGCGCTCAAACCAATCCGAAAAACATTTTACTTCGGACAAATGTGATCTTTACTGCAAGGCCGTCCCTGTAAGCGCTATGATTTAGAAATTGGGAGATGGAAAGCAGAAAAAAGGAAAGCATTAAGCGTTAAATCTTTAGTCCGAAATTCCGCGAGTTCATCTTTAACAATGAAAGCTGAATAATCAATAACCAATATCCAATAATCAATG
The DNA here is from genome assembly GCA_964536685.1 of uncultured Calditrichaceae bacterium. GTDB lineage: Bacteria > Calditrichota > Calditrichia > Calditrichales > Calditrichaceae > CAZIBE01. The sequence goes on from CAZIBE010000112.1 coordinate 3,793, forward strand.
ACCAGGTAAAGCTGGAAGTTGGACATTCCGTGTTGGATATTGTTCCGAAGGGGACGCCTTTCGGCGGTTATTCTTCCTTTTTCCCTCCAAATTTCAAATATCTTTGGTTTGGTGTTAAGTAGAAATTTACAGGTCGCAATTTGAGAGTTTAAAAACGTTAACCGTTCGGCATTATGCATATTTTTCGCTTAACGTATAACGAAGAACAACAAAACTGAATGCTAAAACGGACAATCGATAATTGATAGCTGACAGCTAATAGCTAAAACATAAACCGCAAACCAACCACAAGACGCTGCGTGGTGTAAGTTTCCGCTGTGGTCATTGCCGGGCCGTTCCATGCGTAATTATATGCTTTATCGCGCTGCCAGCGGCCCAATACATAGGCGGCTTCTATGATGGTGCTCTCATCCACCTGAAAACCAGCCCCTGCCGAAAGGTACTGCTTATCGTATTTTTTATCGGCGTTTTTAAAGGGCGAGGGCACATAGCGGTAGCCGCCGCGCAAACTTAACTGTCCGTTAAGCAATTTAAACTCACCGCCCAGGGCATAAGAAAGCACCGGCCGGTAATTTTCCCGAAAAGTCTTATTCTGATTCAGTAAATCCAGATAGTCGCGCTGATCGCGGTTATCCGGCATCTGAAATTCCAATTGTGTTAAATTCTGATATTCGGCGGAAGCGCCGATTAATAACCGTTCGCTACGGTACGAAGCGCCCAGTCCGAACTTAAAGGGCAGTTTAATGATATAATCGAATTGACCGGCGTCCGATACTACCGGGCCTGTAAAATTATACGTGGTATTCCCGGAAAGTACCAGAATATCATAGGAAAGGTTGTCGTTTTCCGACCACTTTTCCGTAACTGTCAATGAAACCGGAAAGTGAATGGTGGCGCCAAAGCGCAAATTAGGGTTAAGGCGAAACAGACCGCCTAATTTTATGCCGAGTCCCGAATAATCCGTGCTGACCTTCTGCGAAACGTCATAGTAATTAAAATACAGTTCTTCTATTTTCTGATTATTTTGATCATAGATATTATAGCTATTGGCCCCGTTTACATCATCCTGTGAATATTGACTGCTGTATTCCTTGCTGCCGCCGATAAAATCCAGTGAAACGCCGGCCGAAAAATTCGGAGAAAGATCCATGGCCGCACCCACCGACCAGGCGCTAAGCTGCCCATTGTTGGTGATGGTTTGCCGCTGCTGCAAAAGGCTGTCAAAAGCCAAAGTACCGTAATCGCCTAATTCATTGCTGATGTTAAACCCGAGATTATTGCTGCTCTGCAATAGTCCGCTAAAATCCGCAAAACTATCAAAACTCTTGAAACGCTGGTAGCCCACAGCTAACACCAGGCTGCCGCGCGAAACCGGCAGGGGATAGACCATTCCTAAACTGCGCAGTTTGGTGAAATCACGGTAATCATTTGTTGTATTGTTCAAATAATTTGTTTCCGTACGGAATTGCAAATTTTGCAACGAAGCATAAAACTGCCCGTTGCGCAGCTGAACCAGGCCGGCGGGATTCCAGTAAATGGCCGAGTAATCGTCGGCCACGCCGATAAAGGCGTTTCCCATGGCAGTGGAACGGATGCCAAAGCCTTCATGGTCTTCGGCCAGATTTACGGCCTCTTCGGCGGTTTGCGCCAATAGTATGTGTGAAGCGGCAAATAATAATATGATTAATAATCGTTTCATTAAAAATTCCTTTTTTATGATTTATCGTCTGCGGGAAGAAGTACGTGACGATCGATGGGAACTGCTCCTGTGGCTCGAGGAACTGCGACTTCCGCTGAATGAACTACTGCGCGACGGCGTAGACCGAAAGGAGGTATTGCGCGATGGCGCCGGCCGGTAAGAGGAACCGGAATTAGAAGAAGAGGGAGATTCACTCCGTTTAACAGAACGGCTTCTACCCGATTTAGAAGATTCTTTCGGATGTTTTGGCGTGGACACAGAGCGTACTCTTTCCTTTTGCGTTTTGGCCGGACGCATCCGCTTAACCGGCTGCGTACTGCGTACCGGATAATAAACGCGGCGATTCTTCTTAACTTTATTGCGACGGAAGGCGCCGTCCTTTTTTACGCTGCGGCGAACGTTTTGCCGCTGATAATCGCCTCTTTTTACGCGTACAACGGAATTGTCTTTACCGCGGACAGTGGTTCTTCGGCTGCTAACCGTAACGCTATTGCCGCTATTCGATGAACGCACGCCGGTTCTTTTGGTAACCAGGTTTCCGCTTCCCCAATTGTCATCCGTGCGGTCGCTGCGACGCACTGCCGTACGCGATACTCTGCTGCCGTTATTAGCCACCGATGAAGCGCCCCGGCCGTTCAAAGAAACGCGCCGCGTGTCGCCGTTTTCGATAGTACGACCGTTCTGGCGGAAGGGACGATGCTTAAACGGCGGAGAATACACAACCGGCGGCGCATTCCACCAGGGATCGTAATAGCGATAGTACGGAGGATAATAGATGCCAACGACTACGCCGGGATAATACAGAAACGGATCGTACCAGTAAGGATAATCGTAATAATCGCCAAAATAAAAGGAGCCGCTAAAATAAAAATCATCCCAATAAAAAGAATCATCGTAGATCATACCGTGGCGAATTAAAAAACGATCGGGACGTCCGTAATAATAATTGTTCACGGTTGTCCCTTCGTCATAATAAACCGAATCCTGCGCTTGATCGGCGTACTCATCTTCATAATACACATCATGGTGTTTGGCCACCGCCAACTGCGTATAGCAGGAGGTGGTTAGCATTCCGGCAAAAAAAACAGCCGACATTAACAATACAAATCTATTAAACTTCATGATTCTACTCCCCGGTATATTTTTCTTACTATATAGTTAAACAAGAATCATACCAAAAAAAGTTCCATTAAAAAGGCTGAAATAGCGCCCCTTTTTTCTTGTATGTTAAAATAATTAGTTAACAACGTAATCACATGCTCGTTTCTGTGTAAACAACGTTTACTATTTAGTCGCGCAAGGTGGCAATTAAACGTTTGGGATTTTGCAGCAATTCAAAGGCGTGCTGAATTTGTCCGACGACGATATCCGCCGCCATGCAGGTTTCCGATGCGCAACCTTCCCGCTGTAAAGTGGCGACGCCCAAAGCGGCCGTTTGCAGCATCAGCCGGTCGTTGCGTCCATTACCGATGGCTGCGGTGAATTCCGCGCCCAGGTTTTCAATATAATCCTGTTTTTGCGCCGCTTGATTTTCCTTTTCGGCAATGGTGATGGTGCAGGGCAGGTGCGCCATTTGCTGACGAACTTTTCCGAACGTATCGGCCGTAATCACATGAATCTCTATCTGTCCGGCCAAACCGCGTATCCAGTCATCAACGCCTGCTATCAGCTGCCCGTCAACGGACAGCGTACCATTGTAATCCATAACCAGATATTTTAAGACAAGCCGGCCTTTGCCCGGAATTTGAACTTCTATCATTGTACCTCCCTGTGTTTAAATGCACTGCCCGTGAGGCCGTGGCGCTTAAGCATTTTATGCAGCCCCACGCGGCTAACTCCCAATTTTTCCGCCGATTTTAAAATATTGCCTCTGGTTTCTTTTAAGGCCTGTGTAATCATGACGCGTTCCAACTGCTCTACCGCCTGTTTTAAATTAACGCTTAAAAGATCAGGGGAGGGTATCGAAACCGCTGCCGTGCGGAAGCGCGCAGAAAGCAATTCCTCGCCCAGCGGCATGTTGTCGTCAGCCAGTGTGACCATACGTTCGATTTCATTTTCCAATTCGCGAATGTTACCGGGAAAATCAGCCTGGACTAATTTTTGCAAGGCGTCTGGGGTTATGCTCTTGATCGCTTTGCCGATGCGCGCGGCATATTTCGCGATGAAAAAATCTACCAGCGCCGGGATATCTTCGCGCCGTTCGCGCAGTGGCGGCAACTCGATGGGAAACACACTCAGCCGGTAGTACAAATCTTCGCGGAAACGCCCCTGTTTTACATCTTCCTGTAAATCGCGGTTAGTGGCGGCAATCACGCGCACGTGCACGCGGATGGTTTCCGATGAACCCAGCGGTTTTATCTCTCCTTCCTGCAGCACGCGCAGCAGCCCCAACTGAAAGGCCGGCGACGTTTCACCGATTTCATCTAAAAATATGGTGCCCTTGTCGGCCTGTTCAAATAGCCCTTTTTTATCTTTGATGGCGCCGGTAAAGGTGCCTTTTAAGTGGCCGAACAGCTCGCTCTGCAACAGGGTATCGGGGATGGCGCCGCAGTTTTGTGTAACAAACATGCGCTCTTTGCGATTGCTGTTAAAATGGATGATGCGCGCCAGCAGTTCCTTGCCGGTGCCGGTCTCGCCCAAAAGCAGGACGGTGGTCGGCGTATCGACCACCTTTTGCACTAATTTTAAAACGTGCAGCATTTTGGGGCTGGAGCCGATGAGATTGCCCAAATCCAGTTGTTTTTCGATTTGCCGCTGCAGCGCGGTTTTTTCGTTAAACAGGCGCTGATTGGCGCGGCGCAGTTCTTCCTGCAACCGCCGGTTGTGCCGCACTAAGCGGTACTTTTCCACGGCATTGGCCACGATTTGCCGGATTTCGTCCGGTTCAAAGGGCTTGGCAATGTACTGGAAGATATTGGCTTTGTTCACGGCTTCGATGGTGGCTTCGATGTCGGCGTAGCCGGTAATCATCAGGCGCACGGCATCCGGCTGTAACTCGCGGGCGCGGCTTAAAAAGGTAACGCCGTCCATGCCCGGCATGCGCTGATCGCTTAAAATAACCGCCACGTCGCCATATTCCTTTAACAGATCTAACGCTTCCGCCCCGCTAACGGCGGTTAACACGTCATATTCATCTCTGAACAGCCGTCGCAGAGCATTTAAAATTTCCACCTGATCGTCGACAATACAAATTTTTACTTTGTCCATAATCTTTCCCGTTTATTTATTTACTGCGTGCGCTCACCGGCAGACGTATGGTGAAGGTCGTCCCCGCTCCCGGCGCGCTGTCCACGAAAATCGTGCCGCGGTGTTTTTCAATAATTTGATATGAAATGCTCAACCCCAAACCGGTGCCTTTATTTACATCTTTTGTAGTAAAAAAGGGATCAAAAATTTTGGAGATGATTTCCGGCGGAATACCTTTGCCGTCATCGTGAATGCTGATCAACAAGTCGGCCTTTTCCTGCCGGGTGCGGATGGTAATCGTGCCCCGCTCCCCGATGGCCTGCAAGGCGTTGGAAAGCAGATTCACAAACACCTGATTCAATTGTCCGGGATTGCAGTACACCGGCGGATCGGCGGCGTAATCTTTTACAATGTGAATTTCCGGCGTAAACTGCGGTTTTAAAATTTTTAAGCTGCTTTCCAGCCCTTCCACTACATGCGCTTCTTTCCACTGCGCCTGATCCAGCCGCGAGAAATTCTTAAGATTTTGCACCAACTCCTTAACGCTTTGGCTGCCGTTTAAATTATCATGAATGATCGACTCCAAATCCTCAATGATGGTTTGAAAACGATGCTGCCATGGAGCTTTTGCCTCTTCGCCGATTTTTTGCCACAACGCTTTTAACTCCCTTAGATAGCCTTCCAGCTCTTTGGTGTTGGCGTAAATAAAACTGATAGGATTGTTCAGTTCGTGGGAAATGCCGGCCACTAAATGTCCCAGGGCCGCCATTTTTTCCGATTGAATGAGCTGGCTTTCCTTTTGCTTTAATTCCTCAAAGAGGCGCGTCAGTTCGCTGTTTTTTTCGTCTAAACGACGGTTGGTTTCCTCTAATTGTTTTAGATATTTTTCCTTGACGCGGGCTTCGGTCAGTTGGCGGACCAGTTCTTCCCGCTCATGAATGAAATTAATATTCTGCAAGGCGATGGCCGTTTGATGGCAGATGGGCAGCAACGCCTGAATATCCTCACGCAACAGATTTTTATTGGCCGCCTGTATCTGCAAAGCCACCACGCCTAACAGCGTTTGTCCCTGCTTAATGGTTAGCAGGTGATTTACGGACAGCGTCTCAAACAACGGCTGTAAAGGCTTGTCTCTGCCGGCCTGGCTCCAATCATGCTGCAAAAGAAGCGCTATTTGTCCCCCGGCCAGTTCAATAGTTTGGTTGTCTGCCCGGCCGTCCCGGATGTACAGCTTGTTGTGGCCGGCGTCATAACGCAGATAGATTACCGCGCGGATCTCCTCATGTGTGGCAATAGCCGCAATTAATTCGGAGAAGACCTGGTTCTCATCGTAAAGCATGATCATTTTGCCGCTGAGCTCGCGCAAAGCCCGGCGGAAGCGCGCATGCTGCAAGCGCATCCGCCGCTGGCGCTCGGAATAGAATACCGTGAATGTTATATCTAAAAGAGAGATGAGGTTAACGGCAAAGAGCGTTGCCGGCATGCTCATGCGGCGGAAGGCTAAAAAAGCAAACACCATTAAAACGAACCAGATGACCATAATGGTTGCCACATCGGTTGCCTGCCAGTTGTACCGTTTAATGCCGTTGCGAAGAAAACCCGCGATTAAAATCAACAAAAGTAAAATTAAAGCCACATTGAGCCAGAAATAGGGATTGGTTACATGGAACAGCACAAAACGGTACGAAGAATAGAGAGCAGTGTATAAAACGCCGTATTCGGATATTGTGTAGCGCCGGCCGGCGGCCAAGGGGCCGCTTGTTACCACACGGCCGCTGGGAAAGCGCAGCGTTAAAGTAACCGTTTGAACATAACCTGTGCCAAAGTGCGCCTCCGCCGGACCGCTGGAGAGATAGCCGATTGAGCTCTGAACTTCGCGAAAACCAAGCAAGGTATGCGTGGAATCGGCGCTGTAACAGTAAATTTTTGTCCCGATTCCATCGCGATTGCTGCGTACGCCGCGCACGGTTACGGCAATAAAATGCTTGTTATTGGTGGGATTCAGATAAACCTGGCTGAGAGCGTCTTTATTGGCGACTAAAATATCCAAATCGCCGTCGCGGTCAAAATCGGCCGCGGCGCAGCCGGTGCTGTAACTATGGCGGCCATCCGTATCATATTGCGGCGAAAATCCTCCGGCGCCGTCGTTTAAATACAGATAATTTTGTCCTTTAACGGCAAAGAACAGGTCTGTCCAGCCATCCTGATTAAAATCTGCCGGCACGATACCATAAACGCTATGCTGTAAATTCCGGAACGGAAAATCATCTTCCTCTGTCAGATGCAACTGCCCGCCGCTGCTCTGATTACGATACACAAATACGCGGCCCTCCCGGGCAGCTACCAGAAGTTCCGGCAAACCGTCGTTGTCCAAATCTGCGCAAACGGCGCTATTGGTGGAAATTTTTTGCCTTAGAGTGGGCAAAGGCAGCGCGACCTGTTTAAAATTTCCCTGTCCGTCGTTTAACAGTAAATAGTCGGGAGCAAACCAGTTAGCCACATAAATGTCGGCGTCGCCGTCCTGATCAAAATCAGCGCTGCAGGCGCCCTGGCTAACCGCGCTGTCGACCACATTCAGGCTCCAGATACGCTCTGCAAATGTACCGTCGCCGTTATTGACAAAAAGGCGGTTGCTGTGGTGCTCGTCGGTAATGTACAAATCCAGATTACCGTCGCTGTTGGCGTCCAGCCACAGCCCCTGATTGGCGTCTAAAAGACCGTGCAAATTCAACTTTGAGGTTTCGTCTGTAAATTTCAAATTCCCGTCGTTGCGGAACAGTTTGTGGGCTTTCCCCCAGCCGGCCAAGAAGATATCGGGCAGGCCGTCGTTATCGTAATCAGCGGCGCTGGCGCCCAGCTCAAGATTGCTTTGCCCGCGCGGCATCAAATTTCCGCCCAAACCGGAATAGATGGTGCGATCGATAAAGGGCACGATGCCGCCGTTGTTAATCAGTAACCGGTTCAAACTGCGAAAACAGACCAGATAAATATCGGGCAGGCCGTCCTGGTTAAAATCACGGAAAGCCACTCCGTAACCGTCTTCAATATCCGGAATCAATCCGCTGATTAAATTGGATTTGAGCATGCGGAAGGAAGCGTTTTCCGCCACGGCAAAACGCAGCAAAAGAAAGAGAATTAATATAAATAGAATGGAAGAAAACTTCATAGTCCTGGCCGTTAATAAATGTAAACATAATTTACACAGTGATTATGTGTTAAGCAACATGAATGCCGATGTAAAAAATAATCCCTCTCAGTTGCCGCCGCCGATTCTGTTTATAGAACTATTTCCCTGTGTTTCACGGATAAGAGTAGCGCCCGGGCGATAACTAAAGACGGAAACGCATTAAAAGACTATCAAAAAATATTTGAAATTTTAAAAACACCCACACTTGCCTTTAAAATAGGATATTAA
>CAZIBE010000113.1:0-12066 GCA_964536685.1 uncultured Calditrichaceae bacterium
CCAACCCCTATCCCCTTCCCTAATGTATTAGGGAAGGGGAACTAAAGGGGAAGGGTTAGCGTTTTTGCCGATTTCACTGTTTCTGAAAATCTATTTTGGACAAGTGTGATGGAATCTATATCTTTAAATTGGAATCGATCTTTTTATATGAACAATGCCAAACTGCACATCGGTACTTCCGGCTGGTCGTATATAGACTGGAAAAGCGGGTTTTACCCCGCACACCTGAAACAAGCGGAATATCTGAACTTCTACAGTAACCGTTTTGCCACTGTAGAAGTGGATTCCAGTTTTTACGCCATTCCCCGCATGACTACTGTAGAAAACTGGTATGCGCAAACGCCAGCTAATTTTATTTTTTCACCCAAAGCGCCGCAGATAGTCACACACAGTAAGCGCTTAACGGAAGCATGGCCTGAGTGGGAAACCTTTATCCGCACTATGGGTGTTCTTAAGGAAAAACTCGGCCCCATCGTCCTGCAATTTGATTATCGCTTTACTTTTAAAGAACATTTTGAACAGTTAGAGATATTTTTAAGCGAACAGCCTTACGAAGGCCGGCTCTGTGTGGAAATTCGTAACAAGGACTGGCACCGCCCGGAGTTTTATGAAATGCTGCGAAAACACAAGGTGGCTCTGGTTTTAAACGATTTGTATTACATGCCGCGCGTTATCGAACTGACCGCTGATTTTACCTACATCCGGCTGTTGGGCAACCGCAAGCAGATACCCAGCGACTTTTCGCATGTGCGTATCCCGCGCGATAAAGATATTAGCTGGTGGACGGAAAAAATAAACCGTTTTCTGAAGAAGGAACTGGAAGTGTTTGTCTACTCAAATAACCGCTATCAGGGACACGCTCCGGCTACCAGCGGCGCCCTGGTCGATAAATTCAACTATTAACTGTTAATTAACAGCTTTCAATAACGCATAACGATTAACGAATAACTGAAAAAAATAATAGCCTCACAAAAACATCAAATTTTTTACTCTTCCTGAACTTGTGCCTAAAAACAAATTCGCTTACCTTTTATCTTTTTGAATTAAAACGCGGGAGTCTCTATGCTACGTTCTACATCCCTTACCTTACTGCTTGCTATAATTCTTCTCCTAAGCTGTCAACAATCGCCGCATGTACTCAGCGGCTTGGATCGCCTAAACGAATTTCACCAGTTATTTCAGGGCAAACGCGTAGGCTTGATTACCAATCACACCGCACGCGACAGCCGCGGCCGCCACGCCATCGATCGCTTTTTAGCCATGCCATCTGTTAAGCTAACCGCTTTATTTGGTCCGGAACATGGTATACGCGGCCAGGCCGACGCCGGACAAAAAGTGGAATCCGCCGTGGACAGGTCTCTGACTATTCCCATTTACAGCCTGTACGGAAAAACACGCAAGCCGACCGCCGAAATGCTGCGCAACGTAGACGTGCTGGTATTCGATATCCAGGATATCGGCGCCCGTTTTTACACCTATATCTGGACCATGGCCCTGAGTATGGAAGCGGCGGCCGAGCTGCATAAAACCTTTGTTGTATTGGACCGCCCCAATCCTTTAAACGGTTTAGCAGTGGAAGGACCGCTCCTAAAAAAATCCTTCGCCTCTTTTGTGGGCATGTTCCCCATTCCCGTGCGCCATGGTATGACCGTAGGCGAACTGGCTGCTATGTTCAGCGAAGAAGGGTGGCTGAAAAACGGCGTGAAAACGGATTTACACGTAATCCCCATGAAGCGCTGGCGGCGCGCTATGTGGTTCGACCAAACCGGCCTCAAGTTTCTCAAGCCGTCTCCTAATATGCCCGATTTGACGACGGCAACCGTTTATCCGGGAATGTGTTTGCTGGAGGGCACCAATGTCTCTGAAGGACGCGGTACCCGACGACCCTTTGTGCAATTTGGAGCGCCCTGGATTAACGAAGCGCGGCTTACTTCCGCTTTAAACAAGCTGCATTTGCCGGGAATGCGTTTTACGGAACACACCTTTACGCCGCGTTCCATCAACGGCATGGCGCTGCATCCCAAATACGAAAACAAGCCGTGCCGCGGCTGTGCTGTGCAGGTCACCAACCGCGACAGTTTGCGCGCCTTTTGGAGCGGAGTAAAAATAGTGGAGACCTTGTTTAAACTGTATCCCGATAGCCTGCGCTGGCGTGAACGTCATTTCGATCGTCTGTGCGGAACGGATGACGTACGGCTGGCCATTCAAGGCGGACAAAATTTGCAGGAATTAAAAAAAAGCTGGCAAAAGGAATTAGAGAGCTTTAAATCAACACGCCAAAAATATTTACTTTATCATTGAGCTTATGTAACAAACTAAAAAATACTTATGTTACTGAATTGAGGTTGTCCCTAAAGTTAAAGGGAAAGCCTCCATGGATAGAAGAAAACGTGCTGTTTGTTTTCTCCATTAGCGCCTGTCGTTAAGAAGATTTTTAATTTAACCATCATTCGTAAGGACGGAAAGCATACCGTCACTGACCCTGGCAAAGCCTTATATTAGCCGACAATCCGCGTAGTATCCTCGAATAGAAATGGTTTGGATACAAACCATTTCGTCCTGAGAGTTGCGTGTTTTGTACGAAATCCCGATTTATCGGGATGATACCGATTCCCTTATTTGCGCCACAGGCGCCCCTTCAGGATAAACCATTTACTGATCGGTATACAATCTGCAGTTTTTAATTTTTATTCTTAAGCTGATCCACAATCACCGCGCAGGTGGCGTCGCCGGTGATATTCAGCGCCGTGCGGATCATATCGAACAGGCGATCCACGGCGTACAGCAGCGGCAGACCGATTATAGGCAGATTGGCCGAAACCAGAACGGCCACCACTAACAGGCTGGGTCCCGGTACGCCGGCCTGACCGATGGAGCCGACCGTGGCCGTAAAAATAATGGCCAGGTACTGCGCCGGCCCCAAATCGATGCCGAAAAGCTGGGCAAAAAACACAGCCGCCAGCGCGTAGTAAATAGCGTTGCCATCCATATTAATCGTAGCGCCCAGCGGCAGAACGAAAGAAGAGGTTTCCTTGGAAACGCCTAATTCCTCTTCGCACACTTCAAAATTAACCGGCAGCGTTGCCATAGAGGAAGACGTGCTGAGGGCCACCACCTGCGCTTTGTAAATTTTGGGAAAGAACTTTTTGGCCGGCATTCTGGAAAACAGTTTTAGCAGCAGAGGATAAAAGCCGAATCCGTGCAACAAAATGACCACGACATAAATAATCAGCAGCTTAAGCACCATAGCCAGAATATCAAAGCCGAAAGCGCCCACGGCGCTGGCCATTAAGCCGAACACGCCTAACGGCGCTACATACATGACGATACGAATCATCCAGATTAGCGCCTCGGTTAAAGCGTTAAAAAAATCAAGCAGCGCATCCCGTTTTTTTGCCGGCAGGGTAGAAATGCCCAATCCTAAAAAAAGACAAAAGAATAACACTTGCAGGATGTTGCCTTCCACTAACGCCCCAAAGGGATTCTGCGGAATGAAACCGAAAATAATATCCCAGATTCCCGGCGCGCTCCCTGCCGCAGGCGCCCCGCCGCTAAATAGGTGACGTACGGTATCTACGCTTAAACCCGTGCCGGGCTTGAAAATCTCCCCAAACAATAGACCCAAAATTACAGCCACAATAGTCGTTCCCAGATAATACACAAAAGTGGCAATGCCCACCTTGCCGGCGGAGCGCGTGTTGCCTAAAGAAGCGGCGCCGGAAATCACTGAAACGGCTACTAAAGGAATGACCAACATTTTAATCAGTTTGATGAATAAATCGCCTAAAGGCGTGAAAATTTTAGCGCCATCACCCATCAGTACGCCAAAGAGAATACCAATAATCATAGCAAAAAGAATCTGTACACCAAGATTTTTAACTAATTTTAAAATACGCTGCTGCATGGCGCCTCCGGAAATTTCTTTGGTTTACTCAATTTTATTAAAATAATCCCTATTAAGTTTATTTTCAATTTTTATCAAGCGTCAAATATTATTATTTTAGGGCCATTGACAACTTATAACCAGATACGGAGTCCTTATGCGTAGCATCGTTTTGCTTTCCTTTATTTTATTGATAACCATCCACCTGCTCACAGCCCAAACACAGCGCATTGTTTTATTAGAAGAAGGCACCAATGCCAGCTGCTCTCCATGCGCAACTTACAATCCGGTTTTACAATCCTTTTATGCAAATCATTTTGGCGGCGTCATTTCCGTGCGCTACCATGCCTGGTGGCCGGGCAGCGATCCCATGTACGACGCCAACCGCGAAGATAATAAAGCACGGATTCAGTACAACAGCATCAACGGCGTGCCTACGTATGTGATGGACGGACACAACTACAGCGACTTTTTCCCCTTTAACGCCGATGTTATGACGCAACAAATGTACACACATTTAGCCAACGCTTCGCCCGTTAAAATCCGCGTTACAGCCGATTTCAATGACGCCGCAGTGTATACGCACGTCGATGTGATTGCCCTGCACGATGTGGCCGCTGACAGCTTAAAACTGCGCGTAGCGGTCATTGAACGGCGTATCGATTTTGGCGCTCCGGCCGGCTCCAACGGTGAATCAATTTTTAATGATGTGATGCGCAAAATGCTGCCTAATCCCGACGGAACGGCCGTAGGCGCTATGTCCGCCGGCGATTCGCTGGGATTCGATTTTACCGGTCAGGTGCAGGATAACTGGATTTGGGAAGATTTAGCAGTAGTTGCCTGGCTGCAATCCGATAACAGTAAAAAAGTGCTACAAGCTAATATCAATTTCCCGACATTTATTCTGCAAAAGGAAGCGCCGGAACCGGATATTCTGCCTGCGGATTCTATTACATACCGTAATTTCAAAATCGTTAACCGATATGATCAAACACTTAGAGTCAACCTTTCTTTAAAAAACATCTCCGCGCCGGAAGACTGGGATTACGCTATTCGCTATCAGAATTCGGATTACCAGACCGTACAGGTTAACATCCCGGCCCGCGACAGTCTGATCTTTGCCCTTAAAATACACAGTGGGATACGGGGCTCTTCCTCGCTGACGGTGTTCGCCGAAAACCTGAGCGACCCACAAGGCTATGGTTACGGATTTGTTCAAAATTACCAGGCGTTAGTACCCCAGAACAACGACGTCCTTTTGGTAGATGACGACGGCGGTCAGGACTATCAGCAAAATTTTGAAGATATCATGAACCAGCTGGGCGTTTCATACGTTACCATACCACAGAGCAACTTGCAGGCCCTTCGGCAAAAAGTAAACATCAACGATTTCAAGATTATCATCTGGAATGCTTCCTGGGCTTTCCCCACATTTACAAAAGAAGATATTTCCTTGCTTGAATCCTATCTGAATAACGGCGGCAATTTAATGCTGTTGGGTCAGGATATCGGTTGGGATATTTTCGACCCACAGGGCAACAGCCATTTTGCTGAGGCTGAAAATTTTTACCACACCTATCTGGACGCTCAATTTGTGGCCGATAATGCCGCCAGTGCACACATGGATGGTTTGGCCGGAGATGACATCGGCAATGGGTTATCTTTTAATTTGAGTAAACCGTACGGCTCCGATAATTTTTTTCCCGAAGAGATTGCCAGTTACAGCGGTCAGTCGGTGGGCTTTTTACAATATAGCAACGGCAAAATCGGCGCGCTGCATTTTGACGCCGATTCATTCCGTACCGTTTATTTGGGTATAGGGCTGGAGCAAATTACCGGCGATGACAACCGCAAGGAAATCATTAAACGTACACTGGAATGGGCGGGAAATGTCACCGCCATCGGGATAAACAGACCGGCCGTCCCAAGCCAAACGACACTGTACCAGAATTATCCGAATCCCTTTAATCCGACAACAACTATCGGCTATTCCCTCAAGGGACCTCTTTCAGGGCGGCTATCAGCTTTTAGCCACGTAGAATTAGCGGTTTATAACCTTCTCGGGCAAAAAGTGGCCACGTTGATTTCGGAAAAACAATCAGCCGGGAAGCACAGCGTAGTTTGGAATGCAACAGGTTTTGCCAGTGGCGTATACTATTATAAGTTAGAGACCAGCGATGGGTTTGTCCAAACCAGAAAACTACTTTTACTCAAATAAACAAGCCATCCCGATATTCGGGGCGGCGTACACTATTATCAATTATCAACAGAGCAAGGAATTGTGCAGAGGAAAAAACTCCTCTTGCTCAAATAAAATTAATAGGCCAGCGCGTCGATATCGCCCGAACCTTCACGAATAATTTGCGGCTCGTCGCCGGAAAAATCTACTACTGTGGAGGGTTTGTTGAACATAACGCCGGCGTCTAAGATCAAATCGATTTCATATTGAAATTTATCGGCGATTTCCTGGGGATCGGAATAGTACCCGTCCGTTCCCTGTGGCACGCTAACGCTGAGGATGGGCCGGCCCATTTCTTTAAGGAGGGCGTGGGCTACTTCCGAATCGGGAATACGGATACCCACAGTTTTGCGCTTTTGCAGCACTGTTTTGGGGATTTCCCGGGAAGCTCTTAAAACAAATGTGTACGGCCCCGGCAGAACGCGGCGCATAACTTTGTAGGCTTCATTGGGCGCCACCGCCCACTTGGAAATATCCTTTAAATCAGGACACAAAAAACTCATCAGTTTATGGGAAGACGCTTTTTTAATGCGCAGCACCCGCTCTATGGCCTGCTTATTAAACAGATCCACACCCAGGCCGTAAATGGTGTCCGTGGGATAGACTACAATGCCGCCGTCTTTTAACACCTGGGCGGCTTTTTTTATCAACCGTTCCTGCGGATGCTCTAAAAATATTTTCACTACTTCCACTGCCACGAAACATTCCCTTTGTAGTTATGTCCTTGCAGCCAAGGACGGTTATTAGCTTCCAGATTATAGAAAAATATTATTGGGTGCTATCGTTGTTTACCCTTTATTTTATAAATAAGGCCTTTTCTGTACATTGCCGAACACAGGCAGTACACGCAAAACACTCTGGCTGATTTTGAATTCTCACTTTCTTTTTATCGATAATCCCGAATACGCTTTTAGGACAAACCGTTAAACACATGCGGCAATTATTACATTTATTTATATCTAGGTGAATTTTCCCGGCGTTAAATGCGTTTTCAGAAAATATATGCGCAAAAGAACTCATGCCAAGTTTATGCATCAACCATTCGGCCTCCGATGGACGCCCGGCGACAATTCCCCGTAGATCAAAACCAATCCATAGGTTAACCGCGCAAATGGTCGCTATCATTTTCCAATGGTTAAGAACCGGCAGATGAAATATGAACGAGGAAAATAAAATAATCATCAGAATTTCGAAAACAGACAAAATGCCTGCTTTAAGCCAGCCGCTTTCTCCTGGAATCAAGGGGAATCCTGCATAAAGAATAAGACCGCTAGTCCAGAAGATCACACTTAAAGGGGAAAATATCTTTGGCTGTAATAATAGTGTGATTATTCCGAAAAAAAACCAAACCACAAAATTCATCGAAAGCAGCATTTCCAACCTGAAGGGCAGAGAAAAATCTGCACAATTATGTTCGAGAAGTGTGCTTCTGTTTTTTAAAAATATCGGAATATCTTTAGAATACGCTGGTCCGAAACGGGCATTGCGGCCGGTTTCTTTTTTTAAAAGCTGTCGATCAACGCCGGGCGCTGAAAACTGCGGTAGGATAATTTCATGATGATTAACTCGTTCGTTAATACGGCTTGTCATTATGGCGGTAATTATGTTATGCGTGTTTAATTCTCCGCCGCAGGAAGCACACCAAACATTTATCCCGTTTGATGGCGCTACCAGGAGGAATACATTTTCATTTTGCAGCGCTTTTTCAACCCGTCGTACGGTGAGATGAAAATTACTGGTAAGAAGAACCGGGGAGTTCCTGTCCGGCCGGCCCACGGTTCGCAGCCCGGGTTCCACAGGATTTGGGAACCAGCGGCCAAGAAAATCCCAGGCGCTTTTAAGTAATGAAATATCATCCTGCGGTTTTTTTGTATTAGAGAGCGTTGCTTGGTTAAAGCCGCCATCTTCCGATTTCTTTATCGACAGGACAATGAAACTATCCAAAAATGAACGCTCTTTTTTTACAATTGTTAATCCGGCGTTATTAATCTCTTCGAAAACCTGTGTATAGGGTTTAGTGCCTGTTTGGGCGATAAGGTAGGTTAAAACAGCCAGCGGGAAACGAATTAAAGAGTGGATTATTTTTTTAAAAAAATTTTCAGGTTGAACTTCCACGGCAATTATTAAACGGCCGTCCGGTTTTAATATTTTCCTGATATGTTGTAATACTAAAGCCCGTTCTTCGCTATATAACTCACTAAACACTAATGTTGAGACAATTAAATCAAAACTGTTCTCATTAAACAGACTCCCCATTTCAGCGGCGCCGGCATTGCGCAGAGAAATTCTATCTTGCAGGCCAAGATCAGTAATTCTTTTTTTAGCTACCTCTAACATTCCGTTCGCAATATCAACTCCGGCTACATTAGCGCCCGCTTTCGCAGCAGCTATCAGAAACAGTCCTGTCCCGCAGCCAATATCAAGTATTTCCATGCCGGGTTGAACATAGGTTCGGACAATCTGTTCTCTTATTTTTTTGGCATGACCTCCCGACAGGACGTTAATCCCCTTATCATATCGTTCGGGACGTTTTTCGAGAATTTTCATGAAAATATAGGAGAACATATTTAAATTGTCCTTTATATGTTTTGCAAATCAAGTTTTGTTCTACTAAAAATGTATTAGCAACAAGAATATACTAATGTTTTGAGGATAAAATCCACAGAAAGGGAAAATGATTGGGCGATTACCAACAAAATGCCTTCTATGCTCAAAATAAATTGTATTTGATTCATCAAATTTTCATATTTTTCCCATTGTCAGAAAATAAACCATACGCAAGAGGTAAAATTGAAAATTTCGCGCCTGCAAGCCGACCTTGGTTTGCTGTCGGTTACCTTATTCTGGGGCACTACTTTTATTCTATCCAAACTGCTATTGGTTGATATTCCCCTGCCGGTCTATCTGTTTATTCGCCTGACCATCGCCGCCATGGCTCTGGGTTTGTATGCACTGAAATATATTAAGGAGATTAATCTTCAAACCATTAAACACGGCCTGATTCTGGGCGTGCTGCTTTACCTCTCTTATTTCTTCCAGATGTGGGGTATCCAGTGGACGTCGGCTTCCAATACGGGTTTCATCACCGGTTTGTCGGTTGTATTGGTGCCGATTTTCGGCTATCTGTTCTTTAAATACCGGCCGGCGCCGATCGTTTCGCTGGGGATTGTGCTGGCTTTTTTAGGATTGTTCCTGCTTACCGGAGCATATGATTTGCAGGTAAACAAAGGCGACGCCCTGGTGTTCATTTGCGCCGTGGCCGTGGCCTTCCATGTCATTTTCACCGGGCGCTATGCCCCGCAACATAATGTTTACCTGCTAACCGCCGTTCAATTGATTACCGTTTCGCTGTTGACCATGCTGGCCCTGCCCTTCGGCAATTACCACTGGCCGGAATTTTCCGCCAATCAGATTTGGCTGTTGATTTACTTAGGACTCTTTGGCACGGTTTACACGTTTTTAATGCAGACCTCCATGCAGCGCTTCACCACCACGGCGCGCACCGCCTTAATCTTTGCCATGGAGCCGGTGTTTGCCGCCTTGTTTGCCTTTTTAATCGCCGGCGAAGCGCTTAGCGCCTTGGGCTGGCTGGGCGGCTTGCTGATTGTGCTGGGCATGGTGGTTTCTGAGATGCCGCCCGCCGGGAGAAAATAGTTTAACTTCGAACAATGTGCTGAGACA
The DNA here is from genome assembly GCA_964536685.1 of uncultured Calditrichaceae bacterium. Classification (GTDB taxonomy): domain Bacteria; phylum Calditrichota; class Calditrichia; order Calditrichales; family Calditrichaceae; genus CAZIBE01. Next base: position 9,804 of record CAZIBE010000113.1, read on the forward strand.
GGACCTTTAACTCTGATTCTGCCCAGTATTCTATTTATATTGAGTAACGAATTAAAAAACCCTAATGAAGTCGAAATTTAAAGGGAATATTCATTTTAACATTTACTGCCTGGCCGTCTTTTTCTGCCGGAGTAAATGTGCACTTTTTAGCTGCTGCAATCGCCGCTTGCTCTAATTCCGGTATGCGCTTTAACTCGGTTGTTCCAATAATCTTGCCATTTGAATCTCGCTTAGGAAGCGCTTTTAGCGGCACCGCCTCCGATACCTTTCCGTCCTTGTCAATAGTTACAGTTAAAACAACCGTTCCTTCAATTCCGGCTTTACGCGCTTTTTCCGGATACTCCGGTCTGGCTTTAACTAATATTTTAGGTTTGGTATCTACATTAAAGAACTCATAAACCCCGTTTTGAGTAATCGTACTCTGTTCCTGCTGGGTTGTGGATACAGTTGCAGGATTTTCTTTCTCTTTTGTAGCGGTCTGGCTGCATTTTATGGAAAAAACAATGAGCACCAGTGATAAAACCATTGCTAACACCCTGTTCAACTTTCTTGATGATTTCATTTTTGAATCCTCCTTCCGATTAAGTTGATATAGCAAACGTTGTTTTAATAAACGAAATGCCTTGGAAAAATCTTTTTCAGCAGATAGATAAACAGGCAATGACATAGCTTCTGCCGATTGAAGAATGAGCGAACCATATTCATTCCGGCCTATTCCGCTTTCGATGATTGTGCGATCATCGCAAGCCAATTCGGTAAATAATTCCAAATAATGAATGAGTATCCAATTTAAAGGATTTAAAAAGTGTATCATTAAACTTAAAATTTTCAGACCGTTCAAATATAAATCCTTATCACGAATATGATTTATCTCGTGCAGCAGAATCGTTTGTTGAATTCCCTCCTCTAAGGTATCCCAATTGAAAGGCAAAATGATCTTCGGCTTGAGCCATCCGAATACTAATGGGCTTTTTATCTTACGCCCTACATAAATCTTTGTCTTTTCAGGAAGTGCTAAATCCTTTGGATTAATTTCCCGGGCATTGTGCACTGTTAAATACAGTTTGAATATGCTAAAAACAGAAATGATCAAAATAAGAGCCATCCCCGACAGCCATAATAAAAACAAAATACCCTGCCACGAAAGCGAAGGCGTCATCTGTGTGGGGGAGCTCAAAATTGGCTCGGTGAAAGAAGGAATGATTAGGGAAAAACCAGAAATTTCCTTAATACCGTAAGAAATATACGGAACGGCAATGATCGGAGGAATAAGCGTTTTTATCAACCCTATAACAACCAACTGTTTTTTTAGCGCCGCATCATATTTATTAAGGGCAAACAATAAAATAAAAAGAAGCACAATAAACACGCTGTTTTGCAGTTCAAAATTAACAAAAAAGTGCAGCCAAGCGTTTGCCTTTAAATTAATCAAATCACTCATCACCCTTTTCCTTATTTTTTTGATTTAACAGGGTTTTTAATTCCGCTAACTCTTCCACTGTTAATTGCCCGGAGTTGATTAAATAGCTTGCCATGCTTAAAAAAGAACCACCAAAAATTTTTTCTACTAAACGTCCCATTTCTTTCCCGCGTATCTCCTGAACAGAAATATTTGGCCGATAAACATTTAACGGACCCATCTTTTGACGGATTAAATAACTCTTTTCCGTTAAATGATTCATGACGGTCTGAACCGTAGTGTAGGCTTTTTCTCCGTTAGGATAGGCTTTTTCTAATACCTGCCGCACGGTTACCGGGAATTCCGTAAACTGCAAGACAGCGAGCAGAATATCCCATTCCAAAGGCGTTAATTGTTGAGGTCTTTTCACCACCTTCTCCTATATGATTAGTTGTTCTACTATAAATATAGTAGAACAAAAAACAAAAGTCAATTTTTTATCTCTTTTAAACAAAATTGTTTAACGGCCACCCAGTTCAACCCAAAAGAGGTCCTTCTAATGATGTTCATAAAATAAATCAGAGAGTAACTCTTACATGATTTATCTGTATTAAATTATAGGATAAAATATTTCGTTACGGATTCAGTAGAATAGAATTGTTTTGAGCGGCAATCATTTCGTCCTGAGACTTGAGTGTTTTGTGCGAAATCCCGATTTGTCGGGATGATTCAAAATACCTTATTTGCGCCACAGGCGCCCCTTCAGGGTAAACCATGTACTGATCGGTATAAATCAAAAACGGCTCTTCTTCAAGCGATCCATTTCGCGTTTTTGATCGCGCTCGGCGATGGCCGCCCGCTTAT